>CALRTD020000005.1:0-30211 GCA_943371015.1 Synechococcus sp. UW140
TTCTGCCACAATAATTGTTTTACCGGCAAGCTGTTTATCGGGTAGTATGTCAGGATGCTGAGCAGTAAGCTCTGCGGCATTTCCAACCGGGAAAATGAGCGTGATGGTAAACTCCGTGCCTTTATTCTTTTCACTTTTTACAATAATAGTTCCTCCCATTAATTCAACCAGTTCACGGGTAATACTCATGCCAAGTCCTGTACCTCCGTGTGTGCGTGCAATTGAATCATCTTCTTGCCTGAATTTATCAAACAAATGCTGCAAAAATTCATCACTCATTCCAACACCAGTATCTCGGATAATGAGTTCAATTTCTTGCCCGAGCCGACCCGATTCCTTCAATTTTACACAAATACAAACTTCGCCTTGTTCAGTAAACTTAATGCTGTTTCCAATAAGGTTAATGAGTACCTGTGAAATTCGGAACGGGTCACCGATAAGTACTTCAGCCAGATTGGAATCAATTTTCTTCAGGAGTTTCAAATTTTTCTCCTCTGCCTTTTCCGTCAGAATATTGCAGGCCGTATCTACTACCTCACGCAAGGAAAAGCTGATACGCTCAACTGTCATTTTACCAGCTTCAATCTTTGATATATCCAGAATATCATTAATCACAACGAGCAGATTTGCGCTTGCTGCATTGATTGCATTTACGAACGATAGTTGCTGTGTACTGAGTTCAGTGTTGAGCAGTTGTTTCCCGAAGCCAGAAATCGCATTCATTGGTGTGCGGATTTCATGGCTCATATTCACCATAAATACTTCTCTGGCGCGTGCCGAATTTTCGGCCGTTTGCTGTGCCTTTCTAAGCTGCTCCTCAACTTCTATCTGGTCGGTAATATCGATGTGAATACCTATGCTTCCTGTAATTACTCCTTTCGGATCATACATAGGTGCTCCGGAAATCATCCACCAGCGAACCTCTCCGCGTTTGTTGCGAACCTGCATCTCGTAAGCGTCAGACTCTCCCCTGTTCCTTTTTGATTGCCGGCTTTCAAAAACTACGCGTGCTTCAGGTGATAGAAATAAATCAAGTGTTTTCCGACCCGTTAACTCATCTAATGCGTATCCTGAAATGTTGCAAAATGATTGATTTGCGTAAACAATATTTTCATTCAGATCTACTTCAATTAAGCCAAGATTCATATTTTCAATAATTCCCCGGTACTTCTCTTCCTGCTGCTTTAGCTTTTGCTCATAGCGTTTCGCTGCTGTAATATCAGTGTACTTCCACAGGTGCCCCTTATACATATTATCAATGAAAAAAGGAATGTATTGGCGCCCCACAATCCGTCCATCAATCATTTCAATTTCATCTATATGAACAGCCTGCTTTTTCTCCAGAATCTCATCAATTCGTTTTACAAAACCTTCCGGATCATTAAACAGGTGTTTTGTTTGCTGAGCGGACTGTGTGCAATCCACTCCGAGAAGCTGATCTGGCTTGAGCGGAATTCCAAACATTTCACAGAACGTTTCATTCACTACTTCTATCTTACGCTTTTCGTTTTCAAGCAAGACGCCTGACTGCAAATGCGAAATCATATGCGAAAGACGATTTGCAGCAAGCCTGATATCTGATTCTGCTTGTTTTTGCAGTGAGATATCCGTGTTAATGCCAATAATCAGTAAGGGTTTTCGCTTACTGTCTATTTTTACGGTCTTCCCGTTATCTAATATCCATTTCCAGCCATTACGTTTCGACTTTAGCCTGAATGTGATGTTATGTTCGCTGCGAATTCCTTGTAAATATTCCTTATATATTTTTTTGATTTCAGATCGGTCGTCGGGGTGAACAAGACTGAACCATCCACGAAAATTGCTGCGAAACTCATCTGGCTTATAGCCCAGTACAGATTTGTAGCGCGGGGAAAAGTATATTTCATTCTTCACAAAATCAAGCTGCCACATTCCATCGCCCGATTCTTCGAGCGCAAATTTGAGCTCATTTTCTCTTAGTTCGAGTTCGTTTGTTCTTTCGCTAACAAGATCTTCGAGCACACGGTTTTGCTCGCTTAGTTTAACATTTGCCTGATAAAGTTCAAGACTTTTCTGCTCCAGAATGCGTTCCGCTTCTTTGCGGGCTTTACGCTCGCGCTCAAGCATACGCTTGTACATCGCTATATCGTCTTCACTTTGCATGACGGGTTACAATAAATTCTGTGCTCCCATCGCTTAATTCACTGCGGTGTAAGGATAGAGAGCTGTTAAAATAATCAGCACATCCTAAAATTAAACCTTCGGCAACATCAGCCATCTGCCTGTGCGACTTGTAAATGAGTTTTAATTCATAGTCAGAAATACGCTGCGGTAAGAGCAACGGTGGTTTTGAATCGGGATACAGTTTCTTTACTTCAACATGAATATGCGTCTCTATTAATTCAAGAAACCGCAGCGGATCATCAATCCCGCCAATCATTTGCGGATATTGTTTAGCCAGTTAGCCAAACAAATGATGACCATACGTTTTCAGTAAATCAGGAACTGGAATACCTGTTTCCTTGCTCAGGTTAATCACCAAATTTACCATTTGCCCGTGCGGATAGGACCCTACAGCGGTATAACTGTCAAAATCAATATTGGGTTGCTGAACAATTTTATCGGCTAAACTTATACCGAACTTTTGCTCAACCATTTCAAGAAACTCGGTGAATACAATTCCTTTCATTAATCTTCAGTTTTTACATCGCCGTCTTTAATCATTTTATAGATCGTTGACTTACCGATGTCGAGTTTTTCGGCTACTTTAAGGATGTTATTACTGTACCTCCGCAGATACGATTCAATTATTGCAACTGTATACTGTTTAAGTGTTTTTTCTTCACCGGTAAGCAAATCACGGCGCCCGGAAGCTGTAAAAGAAATATCTTCTGCTTTAATTTCGGGAGGTTCGGCAAGTACAGCAGCAAGTTCAATTACTGCTTTTAACTCACGAATATTTCCGGGAAAAGAATAGTCAGAAATTTTACTCGCAGCTTCCTGCGAAATTTTAAGTACGGGTAATGAATTGGCTTTGCAAAACTCATCCAAAAACCACCGTGCAAGAATGAGTGAATCGTTCCCGCGTTCCCGCAGCGGAGGTAAATTTACCGGCAGTCCGATGATCCTGTAATATAAGTCTTCGCGAAACCGCCCGGCTTTAACTTCTTCTGCGAGGTTTTTATGCGTAGCTACAATCAGCCTTACATCAAGCTGTACGTGTTCGTTTCCGCCAACACGGATGAGTTCACGTTCCTGAAGCACACGCAGAATTTTCGTTTGCATGGCTAAATCAAGCTCTGCAATTTCATCAAGAAACAACGTGCCTTTATCTGCCTCTTCAAAGCGCCCGAGTTTCCGGCCTGCTGCTCCTGTAAACGCACCTTTCTCGTGGCCGAAGAGTTCACTTTCCAATAATTCTTTAGGAATAGCGGCCATATTTACAGCCACAAAAGGCTTTTTCTTACGATCGCTGTTGTAGTGAATTGCTTTTGCAATGAGTTCTTTACCGGTGCCGGTTTCTCCGGTAATGGTTATGTTTATATTGGTTTTAACTGCTTTTTCAAGCAATGCAAAAACCTTTTTGAGCGCCGGACTGTCGCCGCGAATGCTGTTGGAAAAGGTGTATTTCTTTCCCAATTCGCGCTCAAGATGATCTATCTTTTCATGAAGCTGCCGGGTTTCGCGGGCACGGTTAACCGTTTTCCAAAGCAGATCTTTCGTATTCTCATCTTTCAGCAAATAATCATACGCTCCTTCTTTCAGCAAACTTACGGCTGTTGCCACATCTTCCTGAGCACTGATAATCACAACCGGAAGATCCGGATACTGTGCCCGGATTTTTCGGAACAGTTGCTGCCCGTTCATATCAGGCAAACCGTAATCTACTGTTATCAAATCCGGACAAACAGACAAGGCTTTCAGACATTGTTCGCCCGAGGTAAAACGGATTACGGAATTGTCTGGGTTAAGCGAGAGGTGATAATCCAAAATCTCCCCATACCAGGGATCATCTTCAACAATATATATTCTGAAACCGGCCATAGCGAGGGGATATGCAAATGTGTTTTATGCCGAAGATGATTATTTTTAAATAAGAATATGTTTTTTTTGAGTTGTTGTTGATAACTATTATCCGTTTACAAACAGAACAGAACGGTTGCATTGTTTACAACAACACAACCGCTTTCGATGCTGGATCATTCAACGATATTTCCCGGTAAATGTTTCGTTTTTGCAGTCAGCCTCCCTATCCTTTGAACTCACTTTGCTGAACAAGCTCTTTCCACTTTCTGAATCCTGCAACTAGTTTGACAAATCGTGTAAAAAGTAAAACCATCAGAAACTGTATCAGCAGTACCAGTGTAATTGGCAGAAAGCTTCCGGCCAGAAAAGTAAATGCAATGAGCAAAAGCTGAAGTACAAAAATCTGTTTTACTGCTGACGTGTGATTGTTTCCGGCCTGCAGTAACCAATGATGAAGGTGCGTACGATCGGCCGAAAAGGGTGAACGGCCAGACCGCATCCGGTGACGGAAAACACGTAAAGCATCTGCCACCGGAATCATCAGCACAGCGGCCACAACAGCGGCGTGCGGAGGCAATAATGAATCGGTTTCAATTTTAACGTCGCTCAGGATACCCATACCCACTGTAGCCAGCAAAAACCCAAGCATTTGCGAGCCGCTGTCGCCCATAAATATGCGGGCAGGATTAAGGTTAAATCGCAAAAAAACAATGACCGCAGCCATTGCCGGTAACAGTAACAGCAACCATTCGGATGCCCCAGTGTAAACAGCCATTGCAGCTAATGTACTCATACCTGTAATTGCCAGTGTTCCCGAAAGCCCGTCGATACCATCGATCAGGTTAAACGCATTGGTTACTCCTGCATAAATAACCGCACTAACGATAAACTGTGCAGCAAACGGCAACTCATATATTCCAAACACCCCATAAAACGAATGCAGCCTTAGTCCGGAAGCAGCTACCAAAAATCCTGCCCCAAGCTGCACACCCAAACGCATCAGCGCCGATAGGTTGCGCTGGTCATCCCACGCCCCAACTGCACAAATTACAATCAGTGTAATTATTTCGGATGTGTGTGCTGCATAAAAACCGCGTCCCGGGGCAAAAAGCAGCAGCGCTCCAAACAACGCTGCTGCTATTGCCACGCCTCCGGCTGCCGGAACCGGTTTCGCATGCTGCTTGCGGTGATCGGGCTTATCAACCCAGCCGCGGTGAACAAACAGTCGAATAACCATTGGAAAAAACAACGCAGCGAGCAAAAAAGCAGCAGCAGCAATTGAAATGGCCGGCAGTAAGTGCAGATTCATGGGTTAGCGATTTTCGTAAAAAAGATTGGTTGACTGAAGATGGCTTAATCCAAGTTCATTGAGTTCTTTTGTATTCAACTGAGCAGCTTCGGGATGAAGCGACAGGACTTCTCGCCCTTCTGTAACGCGGGTAATAATATCACCATACCTTGCTGTTACTGTTGACCACGTGTAACGAACCTGAGCAATATTTTTCATTGCATTCCGCAATGCGAGAATCTGTAAATATGGTGTGCGGCGTATCAGCATTCTGAGTTCTGCTGCTGTTCTGAAGTAAAGCGCTTTTTGCTGCGTTGTTGTGCGGTTATAACTTACATCATAACAAATCACACAACAGCTAAGTGACATTGCTTCAACCAGCGATGGATTGGTTCCGCCTGCACTGTGACCATGTAAATAAATTATGCAATTGGTTCTGAGCGCATCAATAAGCCGCTGATCATAAATCGGGTCAAGAAGATGTATGTTTTGCTTTCCAGAGTATTGGGTAAGCAGCGAAAGTCCATACTCGCTTTTCTTCCAGTTGCCTACTATGATCAATTGATGCGAGGGCAGATCTTCAAACGCTTTAAGAATGAGATGAATGTTATTTTCAGGCTCAATACGGCATACAGAAAATGCGTAGGGCTTTACTATAAAAGGATAACGATCAATATCTGCATCTGTAAACGATTCGCTCTTTGCATGATCACCGCCGTATTCGATAATTGTACTCAACCGGTCATAACGCTGTGCGGTATAATCCTGAATGCTTTCGTTATCGGCTATGTTGGCATGCGCATATTTCACGCAAAGCATTTCTGCAAACCAGAGATACCATGCCGCGAGTTTTCCCCATTTCTCTCGCTTCCATTCGATACCATCAACTGATACGATTATTTTCTTGCGGGTAAACCAGCGAACAAACGGAAGTATAATTCCTCCGCTCACTCCAAGCACAAGCAGTACATCATTCTTAGACAAAGCATGTATAATACTTACACAATCATATAATATACTCTGAATTCCATTTGCCTGAAACGGTAAGTAAACTAATTTGGCATTTCCCTCATGCGACTTTCGCTCTTCTTGTTTATACGATTTTTTGGAGCAATAAACAGTAATGTCATGTACAGCTCCAAGATGATCGGCAAGTTGTGCGGCAAGTGTTTCGAATCCTCCGTAACGTGCCGGAATACCAACTGTACCTATTATTGCAACGCGAGATTTCATAATCTATGATTTTGAAGCTGAATTATCTGAGAGTATGCCAGGTTTTCAAACACTTGTTTTACTGCTTATTACACAATTTTTATTGCTTGTGTTTTCCAAATTCCGGACACTTTTTTCCATTAAACGGCGATGCTCCGGGAACGGAAAAAGGGATATGATTCATTACAAATATTTTGAACCATACGCTGGTAAGTATCTTCTTCGAGCCAAAGTAAACGCAGGCATTCATCAAGGCGTTTTGCATCTCGCGAATCGGCCAGAAAACCATTTACCCCATCACGAACCAGCTCTGCTGGACCCCCAACAGGAGGTGCAATTACCGGACGGCCATAGGCAAAGGCTTCAAGAATTGTCATTCCGAATGTTTCAATCCACTGATCAGGGCGCGAAAGATTTACCACAACATGCGCCTGTTTGTAAAACCAATGTGTATTCGAACTTGTCGGGTGGATGTTAAGGTTAGACGGGGCATTTACCAGCAGTTTGAATTTTTCAGCATCATCAATCTTCGCATTCAACACTAATAAAAACCGGATACCCGGGAAACGCTTTGCCAACTCAGCATACTCATGAACACCTTTATAGCCTTTGAGAGATGCAAGCATCAGCACCGTAAACTGTCCCTGAGGCCGCGAAAAACGATGTGGCAGTGCTTTGTCCAAAAACTCATCAGGCAATGTATTAAGCACAACACTTCTTAAAGGCCGCTTAAATTGATAGTGTGATGATGTATATGCAGAAACAAACACAACCTCTGATGCACACAAATTAGTTACGCCTGCCAGAAAACGCTGAAGCCACATCGGGCGCAAGCTTACTTCGTGAATGTGCACTGTAACAGGTACACCTTTAATTTTACCGGCAAGTGCTGCACCAAAAGGCAGGAGCGTATTAATGTAAACCGAATCATTTTTCTTCAGTTTTCTCAGTAACCAGAAAAAGGTAAACAGTTGCGACCAGAAGTAACGCAAGAGTGTAACTATTTTTGAAGAAGACCATTTATACGGAACTTCTTTAACAGAAATCCGCATTTGGGTAGTCAGAAAACCTTTGGGTTTAGCTGTTGAAGTGAGCAGCGTGACCTTGCTCCCGCTGCGCTGCATTTTGCGAATTACTTCGCGTAACACGAGCGGACTTCCGCTAAAATCATTGAGCAGATGTACTGCGTAGGTGCGTCCCCAGTGATTGAATTTCATGTGCAGGAGTTTTTACGTTGCTTGATGTTGTGCTGATTACGGCAGCATATATTTCTCTGAGAATTTCACCGCGCAGCTCCCAGCGAAACTGTTTTTGATAGTGTTCCGCGGCTAGCTGCTGCTCCGCTTTCAGATGATTTTTATCTGTAAAAAGTTTATACAGTTGGGCGGCAAATGCATCAATAGCCTGTCTGTATCCGCAGAGCGGAACTGATGTAGTTGCCTGCGGATGAAGAAATGCGCCCGGTCCGCAATTATCCCAGCAAACAACAGGGAGCGCATAACTCATTGCCTCGGCAACTACCATGCCTGCGCCTTCGTGACTGGGGAAAAGAAAAACAGAAGAGCTTTGGTAAATTGCGGCCAGTTTATCGCGCGGCAACCATTCTATTATTTCTACAAGATCCTGAATACCCTCTCTGTCCACTATACTTTTTATTTCGTTCAGCATCGGGCCGGTTCCTGCCAAACGGAGTTTAACCTTTTGACGGTCTTCACGATTCAGCATTTTGCAAAATGCAGCAAAACTGCGAACTGTAATATCAAAACCTTTGAGCGAAACAAAACGACCGGCAGAAAATACGGTAAAGCCATTGTCTGAATTTACTCCCGGCTCCGGCTCTTCTGTTGCTACCGACGGCAGTATTGAAAATGCTGTTTTACGTGGTAATTTCGCAGCCGACTGCTTGTGCATACAAAATACATGCTTTGCCCGGCGGCGGGTGATGTGCAAAAACGGATCGAAATTCCAAAACACCCACTTAAACGTGCGAAGCATATACTCCCGCATTTTTTCGGAAAAAGAAAATCGTTTCAGGAATGCTTTCGGTATAGAAGGATGATGACCAACGGGCCCCCAAACCAGCGGACGGCCAAGTATCCAGAGGAATGATGGTGTCCAGTCGTTATGAAAGTTCAGGTTATGAACAACGTCAAAATGCTTGCGCCGCTGAAACAGGCTGCATGCAACCGAAACCTGCCAGCAATAAAAATAAATCAGCGAGAGCAGCGGGCCTTTTTTCCAAAACAGCATCCACTTCGGCCAGTCAACAGCAAGAAATTCGATGTTGTCTGTCTGTGCTTTCAACTCAGGATGCTCAGCTACAAACTTGCTGATGTGTGGAAGATTGTTTCTTCGGGTAACAGCAACCACCCGCTGAAATCGTGCAGCCTGCATTACAAACTGCCAGCCCATTGCGTCTTCCGAACCTTTGTAAGGATTAATCGCATACGCAGTTATCAGTACGGTCATCATACAGCTTCGCGTTGCTGATTCGTAATTTCTGCTGCTGCATATCTGTTCCGCAGCATCCGCGCGGGCACGCCCCCTACAACGCTGCCCGGCGGAAAACTGCGGTTAACTACGGCTCCTGCGGCAATAACACAACCCTCACCAATACTCACCCCGTCGAGTATGGTTACTTTACTGCCTATCCAGCAGTTACTGCCTATCCGGATGCCGTTTCTCGTTACTCCCTGAAAGCGAATCGGCTGTTCAGGATCTGTTATGATGTGATTTTCGGGATGACAACTGAAATACTGACCTATGATGCACTCATCGCCAATTTCCAATCCGCCGGTACCGCCGAGATAAGCAAACTCACCCATGCCAACACTGTTTCCGATACGGATAAAACCACAGGGCTGTTGCGGCGATGTACAAACAACCAAACGACTGTATGCACCAATGCTTACATTATGGCCAAGCAAAATTCCTCCCTTGCTCATACTGCTCAGCAAAACCCCATCGCCAAGCCGCAAAAAACGCCCCCAGCGGATCTGCCTGAGATTGAAGAAGGATACACGACGGCCAGCCAGCAGCATGCGCGGACGTTTTGCAAATACAAGTACACGCATGCCACGTAACAGGCAAAACAACTGCTGAAAGGAAAACAACAACAGCATTCTGCCTTCAGCATCTTCCGAAAATGTGAATTTCGGATTGCGTTTACGGATGAGCTCTTCAAGCAATTTTTTCATAGCCGCAGAAGATTACAGATTCGATTTGCGAAATGGTTTGCTTCAGATCTAAATTCTGAACCGGAACATAACGGCGCGGAGCACGTGCAGCAGCCATTCTGAAAAAATTCAGATAACGTTCCATAATTGCACCGATTGCTGTGCGGCTCATTTCCTGCTTCCGGGCATAAATCACTTCAACCGGCGCATACAGAAAGAAATTGAAATCCGGCTTGAGCAAAAATTTGTAACACAGCTTCGCCAAACGATGCGGTAAACGAATATTGCTGCGTTCCGGGTTATGAATGAAATCGAAATAATACCGATCATAAATCACAATATCACCCCGAAGATTATATCGGAAGAACACATAAAATTGCCCGAATAAATAATCGGCATAGTAATAGGCAAAACGAAACAATGAAGATATTTTACCTGATTGCGACGCTGCAGTTGGCATCGAATCAGTGGCCAGTTTTTCGGCCTTTGCTTTACCATAACGCCATGCACTTATAATCGGAAGTACTGAAGGTCGGTGACGCAATACAACAACACGACGGCGCGTACGTTTTTCTATACGATCACGAAGTGTATCAATAACTGTACTTTTTCCCGCACCGTCAACACCGCTGAACGTAATTACAAACCCCGGCGATACAAAAAACGAACGCAGCACATCAGCATAATATTCGATCCGGTTCCGGGCAGCAGCCAATCCTTTATTCATGCTGAGCTCACCAATAACCCTGTTCGGGATCGGCTGCTGCCGGAGGTTCATAAGCTGAACGAAATTTTCAGCTTTCAATTCTTTAGCCACATTGTCAAGCACACTATGCTGTACTGCATATCGGCTGAAATAATAAAGCCGATAACGCTCACTAAGCTGTGCACCATTTAGCCTTGCAAACAACCAGGCATATCTGAAATCATCAGCAAGTGATGCAACTCGAATACCTGAATTTGTTGTTTCTGCATTCCTCAAAACAACATCAGTATCCATAAACTGAAGTGCTTTGCGTTTGAATTTATGAATACAATCAACCGAAAATATTTCACCATTTACCAGAACAACAGAAATAACTGTGCGGTGAAAAAAGCGTGTCACACTTACACGTTTTACAAAAGCATGCTGCTTAATGATACCAAGAAGCACTCGTGTTGTTTGTCGTGTAATACAGAGATCAATATCCGACCATTCATTAATTTCCCAAGGCTGTACTGAGCATGATTTCAGCCAGGCATACTGCTGCTTCCGGATCGAAGAAAACAGATCGCGGAGCAGCAGTTTCCTGTATTGAGAAGGGTCCTCAAGCGTTAACATATCATTGAGCGCTTCATTCCAAACGTGCATGAGCCAGTTGGTTTGAACATGCCAGCTATTTTGTTTAGTCCAGCTTTGCAGGGATGTGGTTATTATCGTATAGAGATACTGCTGTTCCAATACATCAAGATTAATTCCTGATTTATCGATAAAACTTCTGCAGCAGGGCAGATTAAAAAAAGCATCTGTCCTCTTTCTGATTTGAGCATACGAAACGCGGTCGATAAGTACACTTTGCTGATAGATAAAATGAAATGCGTCGAAGAAAGCCGGATATTCAGTATCAAACATTTCCCAATCCCATGCAATTATCTGATTGTCGGCAATGCGTGTATTCCACGGTGTAAAATCCCCATGTGCAGGTGCTACAAGACAACAGCTATATTGTCCGAGATATTTGGCAAGTAATTCAAGTTTAGCAATCAGTGCCGGTGCAATATTATTATTGTTGTTGTAACGCAACAGGCTGAGATGCGTTGTTGCTGTTTGCCACCAATGCGAAGCCGGACGAGCCCGCTCAGCAATATTTCCGGTCATCCATTCAGAAAGCGTTGCATAAGGGAAATCAGTTAGCGATTGCGGACATACTGATCCCGGCATATTTACATCACTCAGTTGATGAAGATCATTCGGTAATACTTTATGCTGCGGAATAACTAATCCGCATATTGCCTGCTGCTTTACACGCTCAAGAGCCAATGCCTCGCTGGTGAGTCGCTGTGCAGCTTGTACACCAACCGGAACCTTTATAAATACAACCTCACCCTCTCGGTTGATACGAAAAATAGCTTTGCGGTTGGGGCCAACTGTTCCCGTAAAAAGCGACCAATTGCTGCCTGCAAGCTGCGAGCCTTCCGGAACAACAAAAAATCCGGAAGAACTCGCAAAAAAACGCTGCAGTTTTATTGCAAAAAGCAACCGGATAAACATCGCCATTGCAGCAGCCCGTAAACTTCCCACATGATAGAAGTTTAAAAAATCGGGCTGCTGCGCTTCCGAAGGCCATGCCCAGCGGATTGTTCCGTCGGGATTGTTGCGGCAATACACTTTTACCTTGCAGAGTGCATTGCCTGATTGCGGACAAACGGCATTGGCAATGTCCTGGAGCTCGGAAGGCGATGTAAATAAGTTTGCTTGTTGTAGCATGCCACCTTAAATACGATCGGCATGCCATTGTTTTAAACAACTGATATACTGGTAATTACATTTATTTGGCGGTTTCGGAAATACAAATTTCGGATTCGTATTTCCAAAATCGGGAATTTACCTCCCGGTGAACTGCATTCCAAAATATTACTGAACTTGCTCCGTTCATTATTCAAACTACCCATTCACAAAAACACCTGTTTGACTTGCCCGATGATCTGCAGGCTTTAATAAATGCACTGAACAATTAATCCCGCTTTTCTTATCTGAAATTATGATGACCCGATTTGCCCTCCTCTTTCTTGCAGCAGTTTTCTGTGCTTCTTTTACAAACAACAATAGCAGAACTGTAAATAATTATCCGGCAGAACTGAACATTCCCGACAGTGTCAATACGGCAAGCAACGTAACGTATCTCGACGAAGAAGAAAAGCGCGTAATTGCACTCTGTAATAGTGCCCGCACCACCCCAAAAGAGTTTGCACAAAACTATGCGCAGCCGTTTATTGACTCAGCAGGAAAGAAGAACAGCTACACCAATTCCCTGCTGCACACCTTGCGAACAATGAAGCCGGTTCCAGCACTTCTGCCCGATGAAGCGCTCACCCAAACAGCAGATGCACACGCCGAAAAAATCGGAAAAGCAGGCACTACAGGACACAGCGGAAAAAAACAACGCTATGCAAAGAGTCCGTACCCGTATTGGGGCGAAAACTGCAGCTACGGTTACAGCGATGCGCTGGATATTGTCATGCAATTGCTCATCGACGATGGCATCAAAAACCTCGGGCACCGCAAAAACATCCTCAACCCAAAATTCACGCACATCGGTGTCGGCATCCGAAAACACAAGCGTTACGAATGGAACTGCGTGCAGAATTTTGGCGGCAGTAAGTAATTGGATGAACGCAAGAGCGCCGCATCGTAGCTGATGCGGCGCTCTTGTATTTTGTTGTTTCTGCTTATCGCTGAATCACCAAACGTGCGGTGCTTGTAGCGCCGGTTGGTGTGGTGTAGCGCACCATGTAAATGCCCGAAGCCATTTCCGATGTATTTACCGTTTCGCGGTTTGTTGTAATGCGGCGCGAAGTAATCAATTGTCCGGATGCAGATACAATTTCAAGCATGCCGTTTCCGCTGCTTACAAACAAAAACTCGTTAGCCGCTGGATTCGGATAAAGCTCAAGCACACCAGCCGAAACATGGGCAATGCCTGTGCATTCCTGCACCGAAATTGTATCGCTGGCAACACCAGTGCAGCCGTTGAAATCGGTAAATGTGTAAGTAATTACGTGCGTACCTGCTCCTGCAGTTGAAGGCGAAAATTGTGCGCCGGTTACACCGGGACCGCTCCATGTTCCGCCTGCAGGCGATTCGCCGTTGAGTGTAAACGGTGCATCATCTTCGCAAATTGCTGCCGCTACATTGAGGGCAAGTGTTACGCCCGGATCAAGCACATTCACAGTAAATGAAGTAAATGCTGTATTGCCTGACGTATCGGTTGCTGAAAACTGAATGGTATATGTTCCGGCCGAAAGCACCGAACCCGATGGCGGACCTGCGGTTTGTGTTACAGTTGCCGGACTGCAATAATCGGTAGCAATCGGCGGTGTAAACAACAATGTATCACCAACACAAAGCTGTATGTTGGCTATTAAGGAACTGAATTGCGGTGCAAGTGTATCAATAACTGTAATTAACTGCTGGCAGGTGCTTGTGTTGCCCGAACCGTCGGTAGTTGTCCAGGTCACAACCGTTGTTCCCAGCGGATAAGTAGCAGCAGCATCATTACCGGCTGAAGCAATTCCGCAGTTGTCGGTAGTGATTGCTGTGCCGATGTTGGGCAATGTAGCGGTGCAAAAACCTGAATCGGCAGCAACGGTAATGTCTTGCGGACAAATAATTCCCGGAGCTTCGTTATCAGTTACTGTTATCGTAAATGAAACAGTATCGGCATTTCCGCTGGCATCGGTTGCAATGTACTGAACCGTATGTGTGCCCGGCAGAAAAGTAGCTCCGCTTGTGTCGGATGCGGATACCGAAACAAGGGTGCAGTTATCATTTACGGAGGGAGAATTCCAGTTCACAACAGCCGAACACATTCCTGAATCCGTTGAAACAGAAAGGTTTTGCGGCACGGCAGAAATAACAGGTGCTTCGTTATCGCTAACTGTTACTGTAAAAGCGCAAACGGCAGTGTTGCCAAAACCATCATCGGCAAGAAACGAATTGGTTGTGGTTCCAACCGGGAAAAACGATCCCGATGGTAAGCCCAGCGTTTGCGATACAACCGGTGTGCTTGTACCAAGATAGTTGATAACTACTTTTCCGTGTCCGGCCTGCACACCAGCATTGTACACAACATTTGTTGCTGCCGGAATAACGTAGCCGCTTCCGCCACCGCCGCCGCGGCAGTTTCCGCTGCCTGCTCCGCCATACCAGCCGCCGCCGCCGCCGTAGCCTTCACAGCCGCAGTTGAAGCTTAGCGGTGTGCCGCCAAAACCGAAGCCTCCGGCCATACTAGTAACGTTAAAATTGATGCATGTGCCGCTTGCTCCCGGGCCGCTTTGCGTTGCACCCAGACCACCGGGATCACTCGGTGATCGGAGACCGTTGCCGCCGTTTTGACCGCCGCCAACACCACCAATTACATGCAGATTGCTCCAGTAGCCTGCGCCGCCGCCGCCGCCAGCCACTACAAGGCGGCTGTTCAAGTCGTTGCTGATGGTGCGTACATCTGTGCCGCCGCCGCCGCCTTTTCCGGCACCGTCGCCTGCACCGCCACCATTAAAACCTCCGGCGGTTGTGGTAGGCTGACCACCAACGTAAACATAAAGTGTTTGCCCGGGCGTTACAGCTACAGTGCCTTCGGCATAGCCGCCAAAATTGGTGTTGTTCACCCAGTTGGCGCCGCCCTGTGCGCCCCAGGTTTTAATGACTACAGATGTTACCCCCGGCGGAACGGTAAATGTTTGAACCGCGCCGGTGAAATTAAACACCGCCGAATCGTTGGCTACCACACAGGTAGAGGCCGCCTGCGGCATTGAGAAATTGACAATCGCACCGCAGCTGCCAGAATCAGCAGCCGCAGATACCGATGCGGGACAAGTTAACGTAACGCATTGTGCATTCAGCATGACTGATGACCCAAGCAGAAATGCCGAGAAAAGTAATTTTTGTTTCATGGGTTTAGTTTTAAGGGGCAACTAAAGATAGTGCTTCTTCTTGTATAAAAAAGAGCTAAATAGTAGCAAATAGCAAGCGAAAACGGCATTTCAGATTTTCGCATCAACGCAAAGAAATACAGATCGGCTGCTAGTGCAACGTTATTTTCTTTCACCCCCTGCGCACAAACCTTGTTAACTATGGCATAGTTTATGTGCATTATTTTACCTGACCTCTAAACCATTGCCTATGGAATTCAGAATACTAGCACTGTCATTTGTATTGTTGTTTACTACAATTGTTGTTGCAACTTCTCTTCGCCCCCACAAAAAAGATCCCGAAAAAACAGCGGCAAAAACAACAAAAGGCAATGTTGTTTTTCATCCCGACAGCGTGGTGAAAATGGCGGTTTTTTCGACCGACTCTGCAACCGTTCATTTTGGAGATACACTGCGGTTTGGTGTGGCTATGGCAGTTATGTACAAAAACGAGCGTTACTCTTTCCTGAAATGGGGAAATAGCATTATGCTCTGGGGGAAAAGCTCCGATTTACAGAAAAGCCAGCTTTTTGCCAAAACATATCTTAATAAGTCAAAACATGCTTTTTTCTGGAATGATTTTGATATAAAGGTCGAAGGCGGAGTCCTTATTGACAGCAACGCAGTAGTAGTCGGAAAAACGCTTACGGATTGTCCCGGTGGTCATATTACAGTTACACTAACCTACAAAAGAAAAGACGGATTTACTCAAGCAAAGAAGTTCGATTTGATTTCCAATAAACATTTCGTTTTGAATTTTAACGGCAGAAACGGTTTCAATGGTTACAACGGAAACAGTGGCTCCAGCGGCGCATCGGCAATAAACGATACACCCTGCCAAAACGGATCACACGGCAATCACGGGCAAGACGGACAAAACGGTTACGACGGACATAACGTTGATATTTATATCCGAAAAGAGCCCGGCAAACTGCTCGATAAAGATTTATACCAGATTCATGTGCATGACCTTACAACCGGCTATCGCCGCAATTATATTATTGATGCCGCCAGCAGCTCCCTTTCTGTTTACGCCAATGGCGGAAACGGAGGAAACGGAGGAGACGGTGGACGCGGAGGAGATGGCGGCGAAGACAACCGAAACTCACAAAATCGGGAACGCTGTTTGGGCGGAAATGGCGGCGATGGCGGGAACGGTGCCAATGGCGGAAATGGCGGACAAATCAGAATATTTGCAGATACCAGCGTAAACATTACTCAACTCCAGCTCCGCACCTATAACTATGGCGGAAAAACCGGCATCGGCGGAAATGCCGGAAGAGCCGGCGATGGCATGGGTACACGCCAATCGAGCCAACGCAGAAACAACGCCGCCATTCCGGGACGACCCGGCAGAAACGGCTATCAAGGCATGAACGGCCCGCGCATTGAAACTGTGGTGCAGCCGCTCAGCAGCAATCTGTTTACTTCACTGTAACGTACAATTAGTTGGTGCTGAACATCAATCCGATGGCTACACGCTGAACATCTGTTTCGTGCACAGTTTGCTTGGTAATGCGATACGTAAAAAATAACCGCCACCTTGCATGGCTTACACCACCTGTTATGTAGCACGACCAGGCATTGAAACCATACAGCCCGGTGACTTTCGTTTTTGTAACTGCATAACTCTCTTTCCCCGAGCCCGGCAGCGGCTGCAGGATTCTGCTTTCAGAAATGTAGGCCGAGCGTAAAATTCGTTCGATACCCACACCTGCATCTACATGGTTAATGAATTTTTCTTCAGACAGAGAAATGCGAAAAGTGGTTTCGCTGCTGAATGTATGCAGGCGGATTTTTTCGCGATCGGCGGTTGTTTGGGGAAGGGGAAGCGGGCGGCGCAGTCCCTGTTTTACGGGCAAACGGGCGTAGCGGTAATTGCATGAGGCCAGCACAGCTATACGCGGGCCGGTATTCAACACTAATGTATAACCGCCGCCGGTAAAACCTGCACCCGGCATCAGCGGAAAATTGCTGCGTCCGGAAGGCAACAGCCCTGCTGCCACTACCTGAAAGCCGCCTTCCAAATCAATGTTTAAGGATAGTGAAACTGACCTTTTATTGCCGCTGCTGTCGGGAACAACATCGGGCTGCTGTGTAACCACCGGCGGAGCTAGACTGTCGGGCTGTGGTGGCAATGGCGCAGAGGACTGCGCTGGTGGCAATGGCGGTGATGGCGCAGAGGCTTGCGCTGGTGGTGATGGTGCTGAGCCTTGCGACGGCGGCAGCGGTGGCTTTGGCATTGCCGAAGGGCCAGATGGCCGCGGCGGCGATGGCAGAGATGCTGTAGATGTAGCCGTACGTTGCGGCGGCACAGGCACCGGATAAATTACAGGCGTTTGTGCCGGGGGCGGGTAACTGTGCGTAATGGGTTCGCCGCGCGTAGGAATGCTCACGTACCAGCCCGGTCGGTAAATCCGCTTTTCGATGTGGAGTTTACGGATTTCTCTGCGGCAACCGGTTAACATCAAGCCACAGCACAATACTCCGCAGAGCAGAAGGGGTGCTTTCATTCATCATCGTATTAGGCGTAGCTTTTTCTCATCGTCTCTATAACATCGTTTCTAAAAAAAGTTACACAACCCGGTTGACTTGATTTTATTTCACATCACACCACCGAGTATGTAAAAAGCAAAAGCGGCGAACTCAATGAGTCCGCCGCTTTTGCTGTATTTATTGCTGAATTAGTTCTTCACAAACTGGATGCGCTGCACCACTTCACCGGCTGCATTGCTGATGGTGAGCAGGTAGCTTCCGCTTTCGAGTGCGCTTACGTTAAGATCGCGCTGTGCGGTTTGTGCAAGTACAATGCGGCCTGTGGCATCATATACATGAATGTGTGAGCCGGTCATTACTGCACTGAACTGAAGCACGTCATTAGCAGGGTTCGGATAAACACTGATAACATTGTTAGCTTCTGCGGTTGCTACAGCGGTGCATACATCTACAAAAATGCTGTCGGTTGCTGTGCCGGTACAGTTGCTGGAGTCGGTATAGGTATACGTGATATACTGCATGCCGGGGGTGGTTACAGAAGCATCAAAGGTGCTGCCGGTTACGCCCGGACCCGACCATGTGCCGCCTGCCGGACTTCCGCCGCCAAGAGTAAATGCTACTGTGTTCAAACAAACCGTATCCGCTGATGTAAGCTGAAGCGAAACTACCGGTGGGTTACTGTTGCCCAGCGAATAGATAAACTGTGTTGAGCAACCATTGCCGTCAACAATTACACAAGTGTAAACTCCTGCTGTCAGACTTGATGCAGTTGCACTTGTACTTGAATTTGACCACTGATAGTTGTAAGGTGTTGTTCCGCCGCTTACTGCAATGGTAATTGAACCGTTAGACTGGCTGCAGCCCGGTGCTACAATGTTTGTGAATGTTGCAGTAATCGAAGCAGGTTCTGTAATGGTTACTGTAACCGTATCAGAAAGATTACACTCATTGGTTACAACGCAGGTGTATGTTCCGCTGGTAAGGTTGCTTGCTGTTGCTGTGGTGGCTGAATTGGGCGACCAGGCATAGGTAAATGTATTGCCGTTGGTAGCCTGTACAGTTGCCTGACCATTATTACCGCCAAAACAGTTAACGTTAACAGTATTGGTAATGCTGGCAAGCGGAGCCGAGCAGCAGGGTGTCATGGTATGGTTACCAATGTAAGTGAGTGTATTTTGCGGATACACGTCATATTCTAAAGCAGCAACAGCCCAGTTGGTATTTCCCTGATTTATACCAACCATGCGAACCAGTGTAAACTCACTGGTAGCACCTGTTCCTACAGGCCAGTTGGTACCGGGATCAACGCCAATAATGCCGATAATGTCGAGCACGGTGTTGGTGGTAATATTTTTAAGCACCATGGCATCATCACCATTGTAAAAAGTAATCGAATGCAGTGTATCTGAAACGGCCAGAATACCGGCAACAGCTTGAGAGTTTCCTGCCACGTAAACAGAATCCGGTGCAAGGTTACCTACAAGTTGAAGTGAATCAGTTGGTGTGGGAGAACCGTTGTTGTAGCGGTAAATTTTGTAGTTCGACAGGTTAACTGTTGAGCTGGTCGGATTGTAGATCTCGATGGCTTTGTTGTTTGACGAGCCTTCAAGATATTCGGAGAAGAAAAGCTCCGTGCATTGTGAATAGCTTGCTACTGAAATAAGCAGCAGGGCGGGGAGGAGTAACAATTTTTTCATTTTGCAAAAATAGGTCATTCCTGCCATATCTGCCGAAACTGATAAAAAGTAATTGTTGCCTCTGGTTATATTGAATGTTAACCCTTATTTTGCGGGATATGCGCACTATATTCCTTTGGTTATTTATCATAGTTATTGCCGGCTGTCAGAACCAGCCGCCAAAAACCGACAAGGCATTACTCAACAGGTATTATTCCCGTTTATTTAATGATCTAAAGCCGGCACATGATTCAATGCTCATTTACGCACAACTATTGGATTCACTGGCCGATGATCGTCCTGAAATAGAAGCAATGGCGGCAACCGGCTATGGCATTTATTACAAAACAAAAGGCTATTTCAGGCAGGCATACACTCAATACATGCGCGCCGATTCGCTGGCAAAAATTGCCGGAAATGATTCGATTCGTGCCCGTTCTTTAATTGGTGCCGGACAATGCGACTGGAATGAAGGGCGCACCGATGATGCTATTGAAAAAAATCTGAGCGCATTGCGCATTTCCGAAAAATGCAATTTCATTCGCGGCACTACCGGTGCACACATCAGCCTCGCGCAAATCTATCAGCAAACCGAAAAGTTTGATTTGGCTCGCGAACATCTTCGCACAGCGATGAACATGAGCCAGTCGAAACTAAGTGACAGAAACCACTTTATTGCAGCACACACACTGGCCAATCTTTACGGAATGGCCGGTAAATACGATAGTGCGCTGGCCATTGACCGTGCAATGCTTACCGAACTCCGCGATGAAAAAATTCAGAAGTTCCGGTCAATGTTTTACGATAATCAGGCCAGCTGCTATACAGAGCTTGGACAATACGACAGCAGTTTCGCATGTTTTAAACGTTCCATCGCGCAAGACTCCCTCACCGGCGATGCCCGGCAACAGGCCGATTCATACCTCGGACTCAGCAACCTGTTTATGGTGCAGCATAAAATTCCGGAAGCCGAAATGTACATGAATGAGTTTTTGCGCCGTGCAAAAGCCATCAACTACAAACAGGGCGAAAAACAAGCCTGGCAAATACTGGCAAACATATATGCCGATCAGCAAAAATATGACCTTGCTCTGGCTGCAAAAGACTCTGTACGTAAGGTAAGCGAACGTTTGCTGAATGAAAAAACGCAAACCCGCATTGCCGAACTTCAAACAATTTATGAAACAGAGAAAAAAGACCGTCAGCTCTCCGATGCACAATTACTGCTGAACAGGCAGCGGCAAATTATTGGCATAATACTTCTTGTAGCTGTATTACTGCTGCTGCTTGGTATTTCTTATTACCGGCGTTTCCGCCGCCGCCGCCGCGATGAGCTGCAGACCGAAATACGGCGGCAGCAGCAACTGGCCACACAAGCACTTTTTGCAGGCGAACAGCAGGAGCGCCTGCGCATTGGCCGCGATCTGCACGACAGTATCGGCCAGCAGCTTGCGGTGCTTAAAATGCAGCTTTCTGCACAAAGCGGCTACGAAACTCCGCTCAAACTGGTTGAGCAAACACTGAAAGACGTGCGCACCATTTCGCACAACCTGATTCCGGATGCACTCAACTTTGGCATTGCTGCTGCGCTCGACGAACTCTGCGCACAACTCAGCCACAGCGGAGTAATTGCAACACTTAACACCGATGCCGATCTGCCGCGCCCCCTGCTTAAACCAGATGCTGAACTTTCACTGTTCAGGCTGGTGCAGGAAGTTACCGGCAATATGCTCAAGTATGCCCAAGCCAGCCGCATTGAATTAACGCTGAGCTGCACACAACAGGAAGTTGTACTCAGCATAACCGACAACGGCCGCGGCTTCGACACAAAACTTATCGAAACTTCCGAAGGCCGGGGCTGGGGAAATGTGCAGGCACGCACACTCCTGCTCGGCGGAAAAGTTCACATCCAATCGGCTCCCGGAAACGGAACCAAATTGTATCTTCACATTCCCAGATGACAGACCAAACGACAATTAACATCCTCCTTGCCGACGACCATCAATTGGTAATCGACGGACTAAAAAGTATGTTCTCGGGCGAAACCCGCTATGTAATTGCAGGCGAAGCCAACAACGGGCAGGAAGCCTTCGACAGCATACAATCATCGCCCGAAAAATTTCAGTTGGTGATTACCGATGTGAGTATGTCGCACCTTTCGGGAATTGAACTGTGCAAACACATCAAACATCAGTTCCCCGAAATAAAAGTGCTCATCCTTTCCATGTACAGCGGCATTTCTGTCATTAAAGAAGCATTGGCCGCCGAAGCCGACGGATACCTGCTCAAAAGCGCCGGAAAAGATGAGTTTATGCAAGCCCTGCACCGTATTACCGACGGCGGCACTTACTTCGCGCAAGACATTCTGCCCATTATCTACAATCAGTTTCAGCGCGAGAAACAGCAGCTCGACGCGCTTTCTATGCTCAGCGCCCGTGAACGTGAAGTGCTTGCATTAATTGTGAAAGAACACACCAGCGAGGAAATTGCACAGAAACTCTTCCTCAGCAAAAAAACAGTTGATAATCACCGCCAGAATATTCTTGCAAAAACCAACTGCAAAACAACAATTGGCCTGGTGAAATTTGCCATCCGCAACGGAATGGAGTAAAACACAACTCAGAATAGGGATTTATCCCCATTGTTTCATTGCTGTTTCCGGTAGTTTCTTGTTTTGCAGGTGCATAGATTTGTGCAGCACCAGACCTCCCTTTGTACCTGTATCGTTATGAGAAAACAATTAATCACCACACTGCTTATTGCATTGCTGGCTGTATCTGTTGATGCCGATGCGAAAAACCCGCCCCGCAAACGCCTGCAGAAAATGAGCACTGCCAATGCTTCCGGACTGTTTTTTGGACCGGTGTATGGGCGTTATCAATATCACATGTCGGGGCCGGAAATCTACATGTGGCGCAAAAACAACGGCTATCTCGGCACCTATGGTTCTGCACCGCCCGACCGGCAACTCGAAATAAAAGACCGTTTTGGCGATATCAATAATTTTTATGGCCTCACACTAGGGTTCAATGGCGAGGGAATGGTAAATTATTCGCTACTGTGGCAACACCAGCGCAGTGTTTCAGACATCAACTATACTTACGACACAGGTCCCGGAACCGGCATTTACAACTATAGCGAGAAGGTGAAAATGACCATCAACTGGGTCAGTTTTGCAATGGGAATTCGGGCTGGAGCACGAGAAAAGTTATTCCTCGGCGGATCAATAGATATCGGAATGCTCAAAACTGTTACCAAAATAGACGACGAAGGAAATCCGAATGGCGGCGGAAAATGGCAGCCCTGGTTCTACTCCTTTAAAGTTTTGGGAAGCGGAATAACACCGCGCACTCCCGTTGCTGCAGTAGGTGTAATTGCTTCTTATGATATTGGCCCGCTCACCTTGCGCTATTCGCACAACTGGGGAATGCTCAATGGCGATATGAATTCGGAAACCAATAAGTACACCAATATTCCGTGGTCAACAAAATTTTTCCCGGTTGCGGCCAACACCATTGCACTAACGTTTAACCTCGGCAACAAATGAAACGTATCCTGCTTTTTATCTTGTTTGCTGTTGTTGTTAAGTCCGCCTCAGCTCAATTTACAGTAAGTGCATTAGGCAACGGCTACCTGAACATTGCCGATTTCTTTGGCAGTTTCCGCGATTATTACAACACCGTAAATGCTGCCGATTTAACCAACAACATGGGCACGCCCTCAAAAGGCATTGGCTTCTCTTACGAATTGGGGTATCGGCTGCTGCGTATGTCAACGTCCATTCGCCGCACGCAGCTCATGAGTCGTACGCATGCCACGTTTAGCAATAATGCCAAGCGAATGGTTAAATACCAATATATGTTTACGAACATCAACATTGGCTACTTCCATCCCGGCGAGCGCAGCGAAATTATTGCCGAAATAGGAATGACACACAGCCTGAGCAGCCTTTACTCTTATGTAAATCTGCCCAACGGACAATCCGATTTTTTTGCCGGCGGCATTTCACAGCAATCAACTTGGGTGCAAATTGGCATGAACATTCGTGTTTCATGGCACCGTATGCTCTCAGAAAACCTTTGGCTCTGCTTCGATTTCAACGGAATCCGTGTAAATAATAACAAAGAACCTGCTCCCCGTCTGCAGCTCGATCAGGTGTATGCAACGCATACAATTACCGCAGCTACATTGGGAATCGGACTCATTTACCACATTGGCGATCGCATCGAATAATCTGAAAAACGTCTCACTATGTTTCGTTACATAAGTATCCTGTCTATACTTTTCGCAATAACATCCTGCTCAAAAAATGAGCTGAACGAACGCAAACTCGGAGGCGTTTGGGAAGGCGAAAAAGTAATTTATACATTCTATCAAAACAACGAAGTGCTGCGCGACAGTACTGTGAACAATTCCGGAGCGCTTTATCTTTGGGACGACGACGAGCTCTTCAACCAATACGGCAATTCGCTCGCCATATCACCCGATTTCACCGGCAATCAGTGGGAAGGCGATGCCGGCGATATGAATACACTCATGGGGTATAATGTCACCAAACACACCCGCCGTAAACTTCAGCTTACACGCAATTACACAGATAGCGATTTGAATGTAACTTCATCTGTTACCTTCTATTTCAGAAGATCGAAGTAATTTACACCTTGTTTTTGAACGCCGTTTCTGTAAATCAGATTCGGCGTTTCTTCTTTTTCGTTTATGTTTGCAGCAAACCAAACCACAAACTCATGAATTTTCCTGTACTTCTTATTGCTGCTGTTATTCCGCTCATCATTGGATTTCTTTGGTACAGTCCGTTTCTTTTTGGCAATGCCTGGATGAAACAAAGCGGAGTATCAGAAGAAAAACTGAAAAGCGGAAACATGGTGCTCATTCTTGCACTCACATTTGTGTTTTCGCTTATGCTGGCTATGCTCTTGCAGTTGCTGGTGATTCACCAGGCCAATGTTCCGTCTATTTTTGTTGGCAATCCGGATATGAACAACAAAGATTCGGAGGTGGGTAAAATTCTCGAACTCATCAACACAAAATACGCTTACAACTACCGCACATTTAAACACGGTATGTTTCACGGAGCCATGGCCGGTGTGTTTCTTGCGCTGCCCATCTTCGGCATTATTGCACTGTTCGAACGCCGGGGCTGGCGCTACATACTCATGCATGCCGGTTTCTGGATCCTCTGCCTCATGCTCATGGGCGGTGTTCTCTGCCAGTTTGCTTAAACACTTTTACCTTAAAATATGGTGGGCGTGTGTCGTCCCCGCAATACCTGCGGGGACGACACCGGGCTGTCGGCTGTAGTGCTGTGCCGCTGTGCGTGTTCTGCTCGCGCTGCGGTCGCTTCCGTTGGTCGCGTCCTCGCTGCGGCAGCACATCGCACACCGGCACACAAGCTGCCGCCTCCATCCCTCACGCGGCTTTGTGCCAAACTGCGCGTTAAAACCTGATGCGTAGTCCCGGCGACATTTGCTGCACGCGTTGTATTTCGGCCGGAGGCAGTGGTGCATTGTGTACATCCAGCAGACGCAGGTGACTGTGCCGTAAATCGCGGCGTGGTGGCAAACGAAGCATCGGATTTTCGCCGGCATACACCCGCTCTAATGCAGGCAGCGTGAGCAACTGAGGCGGCAAACGCTTTAAATGATCGCCTTCAATATGTATTTCGCGAAGGTTGGCCAGCGGCCGTAACACTGGAATATTTTTTTCCAGATCAAAACTGGCTGGCTCATTGTTCAGCCAAAGTGTATTGAGCTGTGTCAGCTGCCCGAGCTCCGGCGGCAGTTGAGAAAAGCTGTTGCCCGATAAATCCAGAAACTGCAGCTGACTAAGCCGGGCAATGGTAGGCGGAATCTCTTTAATGCTGTCGGCTTCTATATGCAGGGCTTTCAGCTTGGGCAGCAACGCCAGCACATCAATTACCTGCCCCATATTCAACTGCGGATTGTAGCCTAACCAAAGCTCTTCCAGTTCAGTAAGCTGCGCAAAATGCTGCGGCAGTATACTTAGTTTGTTGTGCGACAAGTCAAGCTGCTTCAGCGTTGTTAAACCGCACAGCACATCAGGCACCTGCTGCAAACCATGTCCGCTCAGCGAAAGAGATTCAACTTGCCGGAGCTTGCTGAGTTGCGGAATCACTGCTTTGTCAAGCGTATCAACACGCAGGTGTTTTACAGTTCCCGCATCAACAGTTGACCAACGCACCACAGGAAACAACCGGTTATAAAGAGTATCTCCTTCAAATGCCGCTGCTTGCTGCACGATAACCGAAAAAAACAAATAAATAAAACTGCGTTTCATAGCTTGCGTTTTAATTGAAACACAATGCTACGCAACTAGTTGCCCGAAAGGCCTTAAAAACGCATTAATCTGTCTTTTCTGTGCATTTTTAAGCCCATTTAATTAGGCTTCAACAATCTTTTTTACTTCCGCCATCAACGCCTTCCAATTCTCGTTCGAGTGGTCTGCTGTTTCCTGCGAGGCTGCATTCTCCTGAATAATTTCAAGTTGTACACCGCCTTCCATTTCGGCTACAATGTATGTAATAATCATATAGTTTTCGGGCAAATCAGGCAGCGGCGAAAAACTGCTGTAGTAATTGTACTTCAGCATACGGTTGTGCTCGTAGGCCAATATCGTTCCTTTGTCCTCATACGTTTTTCCCTCCCATTCGCCGGTAAAAAGAATCGGGTCACCAACTTTCCATGTGGTAATGAGGTGGGTGCCGAAAAAATATTGCTTCACAATCTCAGGATTGGTAAGTGCATCCCAAAGTTTTTCGGCGGTAGTGCTGAACTGGAACTGAACGTGTGTGGTGAATGGTGTCATTGCTGTTTTTATTTATGTTGGTGCAAAGCTAATTGCCCGGGCTTGTATTTAATTGTAAAAACACGTCATTACATTTGACTGCAGACTCAGAAATTTACACCATGGAAGAGCGACAATCACCGGCACGCGGAATCTTGCATCCGGCCAATATGGCTGGTCAGGCTCTACACCGCCGCTATCTTCCGTGCAATGCATTAGCAGAATGGATTGAGCATTTCTGGATTGTGGAATGGAATTTCGGCAGCGGCAGTAAATTGGTTTCAACGCTTCCGCACCCTAGTGTACACATTACCGTTTCGGCCGGCGATTCGGCTATGCGCGGCATCGGAACCGGGCGCTTTGTGCGCACACTCAGCGGACGCGGGCGCGTGTTCGGAATCAAATTTTTGCCCGGCGCTTTTTACCCCTGGTTTCGGCAACCGGTAAGCAGCATTGCAAACAAAAAACTTCCGCTCGGCAATTTTTTCACCAATGCCGCTGCTTTTGAAACTGCAATGCTTGACCTGCATGCACATCAGGATCTTGTGAAATGTGCTGAAACAACCTTGCTCAACCAAGTACCTGAATCCGACAGCCGATTAATTCAGGTACGCCGCATCTGCGAAGCCATTTGCAACAACCGAAAACTGCTTCGTGTTGAGCAAGTTTGTGCCGATGAAAATCTCAGCATCCGGCAATTGCAGCGGTTGTTCAGCCTCTGGGTTGGCGTTTCGCCGAAATGGATGATTCAGCGCTATCGGCTGCACGAAGCGGTTGAAGAACTCAACGCAGCACAAACACCTCCCGACTGGATCAGCCTTGCCGAAAAACTCGGCTACTTCGATCAGGCACATTTTATCCGCGATTTCAAACGACTCATTGGCGAAACCCCGGCTGCTTATTCTGCCTCAACCTTCAAATAAGCCTGCAGATATTTCATCCGTCAAAAAATCGTTCTTGTGATTTTTCAACCCATTTTTATCTGGTCAAACGGCAGGCGAATTCTTTAACAGCCACTAAGCATCAGGTGGAAAAAATTACCTTTGGAAGGTGAAAAATCTTGCATATCTATTTTTGCTGATCGCATCAATTTGGTTGGCGGGGTGCTCGGGAAATAAGAAAGATGCTGAAAAGAGTGATTCTGTTAGTCAGCCCGACAGTGTAAGTAAAATACCCGTGTGTCCGCCCGAAACAATGAACATGCAGAAACAAACGCTCGAGGTTGAATACGAAGGCGATTGCCAGTACTGCTCGTTTTCGGTTGAGGGTGCGCCTGCTAAATTGCTGGTGCCTCGCAAAAAGAATACGTTCGAAGTAAACATCGGCGGCGACGAAATCTGTACGCAGTTTCGGGTCAACACCGGGCAAGGCCGCTTCCGGGCGTTGATTACTCTAAATGGAAAAACGCAAATTGTAGAGCAGGAAATAAGCGAAATGCTGGAAGTAATACAGCGCAGCTTTTCATTCAGTGATTTCGGAATTACCCCTGTTCAACCCCAAACTACCGACCCGAATACAACGCCCTGATGAGAATTTTTCTGCTGCTTGCCCTGCTGTTCAGCAGTTTTCCTGCGTTTGCACAGTTTCCCTATGCCGGTCCGGAAGATGAATCGGCATTGTTCAGGCTGGTTTCGCGTGGCAGCGATACATCTTACTCAGCCGTAAATACTGCCGGCAGCGATTTACGGTTAGGTTTTACGCGCAGTGTGTTCAGGCAAACACTTTTAGGAGCCGGCGATTTGGAAGTACTGAAACGGTATTACAAGCAATACGACGTAGCCTTGCGTTCAGATGAGGATGTAGCGGCTATTGGACTTAATTACCGCCCCGGTATTGATGCCCAGTTTTCGTATGCCGTTATCCGGAAAGCATCCAACTATTCAAATAAGCTGAGCACCACGCGGGGCTTATATGCACGTTTGGGCGGAGTTACGCAGCAATATCTTTTTTCAATTCCTGAACCGGGAACGGGTTATGATTTGCAGCGAATGCGCTTCAGTTCTATGCTGGCCGCAACAGTTGGCGGATACATTGCCAAGGGAACCAGCCCAACGGGACAAATTTATTCGCTGGGGTTTGCGGTTCAGGGCGGCTGGCTGCACAACAGCTTTGAAGGACTGGAACAGGTAATTTATGCCGATTCATTTGCCCTGAGCCGAGGCGGAAATTATGCCCGTCTTTACAGCGAAAATCCGGTTTGGCTGGGGAGTCCGGAGCCTAACCGTGTATTTATCAAGCCCCGAATCGATTTTTCGCTCCCCTTGTTTTCGGTGGGCAAAGCCCCAAAGTCTGACAGCAAAACGCCTCGTTTGCGATACAATAAATATACCCTCGGATTAATTCTTACTGCCGAAGCCAGAGCTGTTTCAGGACTGCCGATATTACTTTCAGGAGCTGCCGGAATCAGTTTTACCCGTTACAACCGCCCCTTGTTGGCAGTGTTGTACAGATATTCCGGCCAAAATTATGGGTTCCGGTTACCGACAGACGGAATTCACTTCAGCACAGCATTTTCTTTTGGGAGCTGAGGTTTCCGGAAACCTGATCAACACCACTTTACTCGTTCCTGCCGAATCATGAGGCTTTATCGCCACATCATAACAGTATGTGGTTTATTTTTTAGTACTCATAAACTCCTGAAAACAAGAAGACCCTGCTGATGCAGGGTCCGCTTGCGGCAAACACATGAAACACATGTATAGATTGAAGAACGGTTACTTGAAACTCGCGCTTCGGGAATACAGTAATTAAGCGAGCTTGTGGCTCTGGGGCAATTCGCGAACAATCTCGGCGCGTTTCTTTTTGTAAGAGCGTGAACTTCCTTGGTAGGCATCACAAGACTCACCAGATTTGCAAGACGGGAGACTAACCAGCGCTACACCTGCTACAAAGAAGAAACTGAGAATTGCAGCTTTTTTCACTTTAACTATTTGGCGGAGAGCTGATTGTACCATTTTTAGATTGCTTGCTTTAGATTGTTTTTGATTGCTTTCTGAATAATAGGGCAGGGATTCACAAAATTCCACACGCATTTTGCAAAAAAATTTTTTTTCTGCTGATTTTGTGGAAAATCAGTTCTTTTTTCCCCTTTCTGCTGCCGAGTGCAACAAGTCGTTCTTTTTTTCGTAAATTGGGGTTGGCAAATAAACACATTGTATCACCTGTATAACCTGCAAATAAGGTGCGGCTCCGATTTCTCTGGTCTAAGAAGGAAGTCAAGCTGAGCGATCAGGAATTAATTGAACAGTACAAACGTACTTCAAACTCCTGGTATGCCGGCGAACTCTTCCAACGCTACACACCGCTGATTTCAGCGGTTGCGTACAACTACATGCAGAATGATGTGGACACCGAAGACGCCGTTATGGAAGTCTTTGAGATTATCCTCCGCGATCTTCAGCATCACGAAGTGAACAACTTCAAAACCTGGGTGTACAGCGTCACCAAGCACCACTGCCTTAAAAAGCTCCGCCGCGACAGCATGGAAACGCTGGATGTGGAACAGGCGCTGCGGCATGTTGCTGTTGATGAGGCTCCCAAAACAGAAGCTATCCGCCTCGAAAACCAACTGGAGAAATTGCAGGATGCCGTTACACGGTTATCCGAGGAACAAAAACAGTGCATCGAACTCTTTTACTTCAAGCAAAAAAGCTATAAAGAAGTATCTGATCTTACCGGATACTCTGTAAATGAAGTAAAAAGCTATCTCCAGAACGGAAAAAGAAATCTTAAAGGTGCACTCGTTGGCATAGATTCATGACGCCGCGAGAATTACAGCGAATCTTTCAAAAGGGAGAATGTCTCTCTATCGACACCATGCGACTTTATCAGCAGGGCAAGCTCTCTGCTAAAAGTATGCATGAGGT
>CALRTD020000006.1:0-26230 GCA_943371015.1 Synechococcus sp. UW140
ACCGCAAACGGCCGTCATCCACCAGTTTACCGCAATCATGAGCGGCACGCCGCCGGCTGCAATGCCCAAGCTGGGACCGTAGGTGTATTCTCCGAAAATAACACCTGTACGCACGCCTATAAGCTCAATACCGAATCCGGCGGCGGCGCAAAGAATGCTCCAGCGGAAATAAGTAGCATCGGCACCAGGCAGCACGGCGATGAGCAGCGCGGCATTGAGTAATAAGTTGAGCGGAGTAAGCCGCGGAAACCAGTCGGGGAAAAGCAGCATGCCGCCAATGCCCACTGCTGTGAAAATGATCAGTACAATGCGGGCATACAGCAGGAAGCGGTCGGGTAGAAGCGGGAACGTAAGTTTCACGATGCGGGATAATGTTCTTTGATAAGGCCGGCAGTTATTTTACCCGAAAGCAGGCAAAGCGGAATGCCGCCGCCCGGATGTACGCTGCCGCCGCAAAAGTACAGACCCTTTACCGAATCCGAAAAATTACGGTGCCTGAGAAATGCGGCCATTTTTGAATTGGAGGCATTGCCGTAAAGCGAGCCGCGAAACGAGGAGGTCATTTCTTCTATGCCTTGCGGTGTCCATACGGTTTCCTGTTCAATGAGCGGCGCAATATCGGTGCCGAGCAGGCGGTTAAGTTTCTGTAAAATGTTTTTGCGTGCTTCTGAAATGCGTGCTTCCCAATTACCGCCGTCGTGGTTGGGCACATTCACCATTACAAACCAGTTTTCGCAGCCTTCGGGCGCATCGTCGGGTTTTTCTTTTGAAGTAATGTTGATGTACACCGTTGGATCGCTGTACAGAGCACGCGCTTCGAAAAGTGTTTTGAACTCGGCGCGGTAATCGGCGGCGAAAAAAATATTGTGCAGGTGTAATTCCGGAAAGCGGTGTTTGATGCCCCAGTAAAAAATAAGTGCCGATGATGATTTTTCCTGCTTCAGTAATTTCTCCGGCGCTTTTAAATTGGGCAGGAGTTTGCGGTAGGTGGGCGTCATGTCCATATTGCTTACCACAAGATCTGCATCCATAATTCCATGTGCAGTGCGCACGCCGCAGGCTTTTCCGTTCTTCACGATAATTTCTTCGGCGCGTGTGTTGAAACTGAACTGCACATTTTGCCGCAAGGCCAGTTCATAAATGCTGCGCGTAATATCAAACATACCACGCAGCGGAAAGAATGCTCCGATGCCGTGTTCGATATGCGGAATAATGTGCAGCATGGCGGGTGCACGGTACGGATCGGAGCCGTTGTAGGTAGCAAAACGGTTGAAGTATTGCACCAACCGCGCATCGCTGAGTTTGCTGCTGTTGAGCTGGTGCAGCGTGCTGTTGAGTTTGTAGAACGGCAACCGCAGCAATGCGCGCAGCGTAGCGCGGTCGAGAAAGTTGCGGAGTTCGAGGCTGCGCTCCATAAACAGCCGGCCGGTAAGCTCGTATAATTTTTCGCTGCGGTCGAGATGCGCAAACAGGGCAGCCGGATTGGTATTCAGTTTTTCGCTGATTTCTTTTGCAAACTCCTCGCGCGAGGCGCGGGCATGAAAGCGGGTACCGTCTTCGTAAAAATAGGCGCAGTTGACAGTTAATTTTTTGAACAGAAACTGCGCCGGATCTTCGCCGCAAAGTTCGAACAGCTCGGTTACATACTGCGGCATGGTAAACAGCGAAGGTCCGCGATCGAACCGGTAAGCTCCAAGCCGGAATTCGCTCAGCTTACCGCCCGGCCCTGCGGCGGCTTCGAGCACGGTAACCGAATGCCCGGCCACAGCCAGCCTTACTGCTGACGATAGCCCTGCAATTCCGCTGCCGATGATGATTACTTTCATACTGCGATGTTACACAAAACCGCAGGAGGAACAGTTGAAAACAGGAAATGTTTTTTGAAGCCCGGAGCACGATGCTGTTGCGTGAGGGATGGAGGCGGCAGCTTTTGGGCGGGCGGCTTTGTGATGCCGCAGCGAGGAGGCTTTTGAAAAAAGACACCGCAGCGCGAGCAGCACACAGACGGCCGCACAAAACTATAGCCGACAGCCCGACCCTGCTGCCAATTAGATGCCCGGCGAAGCCGTTGAAAATGCAGCAGGGGCACGCCCGGATTTTTTTAAAAATTAACTTCTGTTTTGCTTTTCAGGGTTTGATTTATATCTGATTCGGATCATCTTTGTGCCAATGCTGACTGCAAAGTTGAGATTAGCAGCAGTAGTACTAAACCCTCTAAAATCCCTACTCATGCGTACTTATTTAGCATTGATTGTGTTTGTTATTTCTCTTGCCTCGTGCAGCAAGTCGAAAGTCAGGCAGCACGTTATTTCTGAATATGAGGTAGCAAAACACCTGAATCAAAAATACGATCCCTCTCAGCTGACAGATGGTTTGTTTTACCGGCTGGCCAAAAAACGCGGAGGCTGGTTTGTACAGCAATACAAGCACGACAGTAAAACGAGGGTGAATACGGTACTTAAAGAGGAACTTTGCTGGTCGGTTGAATCGCACTCGTTTTTGCCGGTAACGCTGCTAGGCCCCCCGAGTGCAGCTGCTGTATATCCTTATTTCAGGGCTAACGAACATTACAACACCAGCGATCATTCGCCTTATTTCGGGTACGAAGGTTGGGCAGAAGATGTAATTGCGGATTTTGAAGGTGCCGAAGAAGATACAACGCTTGAGGGATTAGGCAGAGCATATCAGGCCTATGGCGATGGTTTTCTGTTGAATCTTGCAGGATTCAATAATCCCGAAAACTATAAAAAGCCGATGGAAGAACGCATCAAGGGATATACCGAAAACGCGGATAAGGCTATTGCTGCATTTACAAAACTCCGCGAAGTCAATCCAAACTATTCGATGCTTGTGGGCAAGCCCCAAACAAAACTTGCCAATACTTACATGGCTGCATGGGTAAACCTTAGTGCAATCGGCAAACCGGATTTAGCTGCAAAATATATTGTGCCCGATTTGTATGACCCGCTGATGCTGAGTTTCGCACGCTCTATGCTAAACAGTTGTCCGCAAAATGCACTGCTGTTTACGCATGGTGATAACGATACTTATCCGCTTTACTACCTGCAGCAACGTGATAAAATAAGACCGGATGTGGAGGTAATTAACCTGAGTCTTCTCAATTCTCCGGATGTCATTAAATGGCATCAGAAAGACCGGAAACTGATGATGAGTATAGATGCATCGGTTTACAGGAATAATGTGCTGGAGCAGATTTTTTTAGAAGATAACGATGCGGAGACCGATTCTGTGAGCTGGACAGATTTTGTTGCACAACTGAATGCTAAGATTCCGGGAGCGGACGAAAAGAATCCGGTTGTTGTTAAGAAAAAACAAATTGTGCTTCCCTACACGGCAGGCAGTGATTTGAACATTCCGGATTCGCTGCGCGGTGATATTCGGTTTAAGCTCAACAGAAAGTATCTGCTGCTTGGCGATTTAGCGCTTGCTGATATTGTAGCCAATAACTTAAACACCCGGCCTGTATGCGTGACAGGAAGTAGTTACAGTGTACCTGGTTTGCTCAGCGATCAGTTTATTCAGCGCGGAGGCCATAACCGGCTTATTCCAGAAAGCTATTACCATAGTTTGGAAAATGATGTTACGCGATATCCGATTGATGCAGCTCATTTTATTGATTTTTACACTCAGCAATCACGCTTTGATACACTTTGTACCGACAGGCAAGCTGGTGCTTATTTTGTTCAGATGATGCGCTATGATTTTTCTGATGTGGCGATGACACTTGCCAAAACAGACAGTGCTAAATTTCAGGAATTAGTGGTGTGGCACGATAAAGCATTTTCGCGAAAATCATGGCCTTATACAACTGATATGATGATGTATGTTAAAGCATTACTGCGCGCCAATCAAACTGAAAAAGCGAAACAGGTAACTGCACAGATTATAGAAGATGAGCAGACCGCAATTAAAAAGAGCAAGGGCGATAACACCAATTCTTCAAATGAAACACTAGCCGCTTTCTGCTACACCGTAGCAGTCTTTGCCACAGAATATCACCAAGATGATTGGGCTGAACAACTGAACCAAGATGCAAAGCGATTTGAAAACAACGTCAAATAATAGCTTAGCTGTTTCAATGAATTTCAGTTAGCTTCTTAAAGTAATTGATACGAAAAATCCTTATCGTGATGCGATCATTTTGCATTACGATAAGGATTTTAAGTAAACACTTTTATTGAGCAGGTAATTGTGGGTGGTGATTTACAGGAAACAACACAGTAACGATAGTAGTTGCGTTATACTTCTGCGCTAAGCAGAGTACACATTCAACACTCAGCATTAATAATTCAGCATTATTTTTTCGTCTGTTCCTGCGTTTGCTGCGCACTCAACTCCTCAATTACTTTTTCATAAATCTTATCCAAAATCTCAGGCTGTGCTGCATACCAGTTCATGCTGCTTTCGTATTGCTGAAACGTAACGCCGTGTTTTTTAAAAATATCGAAATACGGCATTGGCTTTGTGCCAATATTTTCGGGTACAGTGGGCATGGGTTGTCCGGTTTGGGGATTCATGCCCGGGCGTTTGGGGCGCGCCTGACTGTAGAGCGGACTGCGCATGCCCAGCGCGGCTTCCATGAGATGCACATCGGCCAGTACCTGTACCATTTTTTCTTCGGCAATCAGGTTTTCAGGTTCGGGCGGAAGTTTCGGGCCTTCGGGTTCTGAACAGCCGAAAGCCAGCAACAAGGTCAAAAATAAACAGGCAGTGCGTAAACTCATGCTACAAAGGTAAGTAAATGAATATCTTTGAAAACACCAACCAACCACACCTGTATGAAACGTGTTTTGCTTTTTGGTCTCAGTTTGCTCAGCGGCAGTTTTCTTTATGCTCAAATAGATCTTGGCGTGCCCTCGGCAACCGGAAAAGGCGGGGTTTCAACCGCGCTGCTGCAAAACTGGGAAGTTATTGGCATTAATCCGGCCAACCTGGGTTGGGGAACCAATTATAAATTTTCAGTTGGAGTGATGAACTTCGGTTTTACGGCGCAGTCGCGGGCGCTTGATTTTCCGACGCTCCGCAAAGCGTTTACAAATCCTTCGGCGCAGTTTACACCGCAGCAGAAGCAGGAGTTCTCCAATCTGTTTTCGACACCCGACGGACTGAATATGCAATTGCATGTGAACTGGATTGCGGCTTCAATTGCATTTCCAAAGTTCGGCGGACTAGCCGTTAATCTTCGCGACCGCGCATTTGCGCATGTTGGGCTGAGCAAGAACGGTGCAGATATTTTATTCAACGGCGTAAACTCGGCACCGTATCAGGACAGTACCATTCTCAACCAAAATATTTCATCGGTGCTCGACGGAACCAATGCCAGCCTTCTGCATTACCGCGAACTCAATCTGGCTTATGGCCGCCGCATCCTGAAAATGGGTACCGAAGATGCCGATGGTGTGCCCGCTGTGCAATTGTTTGCCGGTGCCGGAGTAAAATACATTTGGGGACTCGGCAACATGGATGTAAATGTGCAAAACGGACAACTCGACGGTCACGCCTCGTTTGTGCAGAGCTACAATGTGAATTACGGTAATCTTCAAAACTTCACACCGCAATCGACACCGCTGCTGTTTGATGCAGTTGGTTCCGGCATTGGTGTTGATGCCGGCGCATCGCTGATTTTGAACAACCGTTTCCGCTTTGCGGTTTCGGTTACCGACATTGGTTCGATAACCTGGGGCAATAATGTTTTGCTCACCAGCGATACACTGATGCCCGCACTCGATTCAACAAGCACCGGTTTGAATTCGTGGCAACTCGGCAGCCAGAGCGGAAATTTATTTGGACAAAACGGCATTCTCAATGTTGCTCCGGGCCCCGATTATACAACAGCCTTGCCTGCACGCTTGCGTTTTGGCTACAGCATGCGCATCGGTAAACGCATTGATGTTGGTGCTGATCTGGTGGTGCCGCTGAACAATGAGCTGTATAATCTCGGACAGCCGTATCTCGCAGTTGGCGGTGAAATCAACTTGTTCGGAACTGCAAAACTTAGTCTTGGTGTGTCTGGTAATGAGCAGTTGGGCTGGTCGGTGCCGGTTGGTTTTACCATTGGCACATTCGGAATTTTCGAAGTGTATGTAGCCACCGGCGATGTGCTTTCGTACTTCACCAAAACCGATAATCCGCACCTTTCGGTTGCCGTTGGTGTGCTGCGTTTCAATTTGAAGAATCCGTTGGATAACAGCAATAAGTAAAAAGCCTCTGCTTACTTTCGCGGTATGAATTACAACGGCAAAGTAGTTTGGATAACCGGCGCATCATCGGGCATTGGTGAGGCGCTTGCAGTTGAGTTTGCCCGCGAAGGCGCGAAGCTTGTACTCTCGTCGCGCCGGCGCGATGAACTGGAGCGTGTGCAGAACGCCTGCGGATTGGATGCTTCGCGCTGCCTGATTCTTCCGCTTGATCTTGCTGATACATCCTCCGTTGATGCATTAACGCAGCAGGTTGTTGCAAGTTTTGGGCGCGTTGATGTGCTGGTAAACAATGGCGGAATCAGTCAGCGTGCATTGGCTAAAGATGCGCCGCTTGACATTGACCGCCGTATTATGGAAGTGAATTTTTTCGGACAAATTGCGCTGACCAAAAGTGTGCTTCCGGTAATGCTAAAGCAGCAAAGCGGACACATTGTAGTAATGAGCAGCATTGCCGGTAAATTCGGATTCTGGTACCGCACAGCTTATTCGGCCTCAAAGCACGCACTGCACGGTTTCTTCGAATCGCTGCGGATGGAAGTGGAAGGTGAAGGTTTGCAGGTGCTGATTGCTTGTCCGGGTAAAATTAGAACTGCCATTTCACTACACGCACTCAAACCCGATGGTACGGCGCACAATGTAATGGACAAAAGTCAGGAAGACGGAATGCCCGCCGATGAATGCGCCCGGCAGATTATTGCGGCCATGAAAAAAGGCAAGGAGGAAATCCTGATCGGCGGACGTGAAATTAAAGCGGTTTGGATTAAACGCCATTTTCCGGGCTTGTTTGGGAAGATTATCCGCAAGCAGGCAAAAGAATAACGCTCTTGATTGTAAGTGAGGTTATTGATTATGTGGTGACCATTTCATAAAACGAATGAAATAGCCATCGCGCACTAGCCATGTATCGAAAATTGTAAAGCCTCGCTTTTCGTAAAATGGGATGTTTTTTTCGACGGATGTTTCGAGGTAAACCTCTTTCCCTTCTTTTGCTGCAATTTTCAATAATGTATCAAGTAATTGGCTGCCCGAACCTTTGCCGTGTTGCTGTGGATTTGTTCCGAGCAGCATCAGGTAGTAATGCGGATATGCAGGGCGGCGCGATGAAATTGCTTTGTCCTTACGCATCATATACAATGCCCGTTTCCAGCCAATGGCTTGATGCACAAGTTTGAGTTGAGCCAGACTTGCAGATAAACCACCTTTGCTCAGCGTCGGATCAAAACAGACAGCAACCGAATGCTTGTCACTACTGAAGTGTAAACCGTTGTTTCGGATTCCTAATTCAACAGAGTAATTCATTAATGCTGTAATACGCGCTTCTCGTTTATCATCTTGTTTGATGATATCGTTTACACTCAGATTCTTATCGAATGCAGCGGTGAGAATTTGGATGGCGTTCTGTTGAACTTCATTCATTTTCAACGTGTCATTTTGTTATGTTCACTCTTTAGATCAAGTAGTTGCTCAAGATACTTCCTTGCGATTCTTCCTTCAATTAAAATAAGTAAGAAGAAGATCAAAAAGAAAATAATTGAAAATAGCAGTAAGGGCAGCATAACCAGCTTCTCATCACCCAATAAATAATTGCCGATACTTATAAAAATCGATACGAGAAGTACGATCATAATTATTGAGATCAGAAGCGGGGGGAATACTCGGATAGTGATTCGGCTTCCGGTTTCAACGCCAACTATTTCTCCTTTGATATTTGGAATAATATTACTCTTGTAATTAATATTGCGTCGAATGCTGAAGTGTTGAGTATTCACCTCACCACTGTAATCTTTCCCTTTCGGATTTCTGCGAATCGTGAAAAGTCCATTCTTTTCCATACATACAACACCCTCAAGTTTCCCTTTTATTGAAGAAGGTGACCACTTTGAAGTATAATTTAATCGGCGAAATGGGAGAGTAAACATTCTTTTAACTATAAACTAGTTCAGCATCAAAATAGTTAATGAGGTTTCTTTTGGCTTTTCTTATTTCGTAATAAGTCACACTGCCAATTACAATGATAAATAGTGGAATCATTAATAAGGGGAAATACTTACCTAAAGGCATATGAGCAAATGACGAACTTTGGGTTTTAGAGATTCCCCAAAATATCATAATTGGTAGAATGAAAATGAGAGGTAACGTTATTTTCCCTAAAAGATTCGGAGCCATTTTTACTGTAATAGCCGATCGGCTTCCATTTTGAACAATATTGCCAGTGATTACAGGGAGAAAGCTGTTTCTGTAATTTATGATGCGCTTTATTTTAAAATCTTCTTCATTATACCATCCCTCATAGGTTTGATAAGGTGTTTTAGTGCCGGAGCTTGTGAAAAAATTATCTCTTTTATATACGTAGTGATTGAGTCGGGCTAAAATTTCCTGCGGCGTTAAAGCTGTTGACAATGTAAACTGTTCTGTAAGCAATACATTCATTGTTGATGTGTGTTTATTTCACCAAAATTCTGGCCTCCAGCATATCACGAATGGCATAAGCAACGCCCTCGCGGCCAAGTCCCGAATCTTTTACGCCGCCGTAAGGCATGTGATCAACGCGGAATGTAGGCACATCGTTGAGGATAATGCCACCGGCTTCGATATTGGCGAACGCAAAGTCCATTTCGCGCACATCGTTGGTAAACACACCGGCCTGTAATCCGAAGCGGCTGTTGTTGATTTGGTTCACCGCTTCTTCAAATGTTTCGTAAGGCTCAACAATAACTACCGGGCCGAAAACCTCTTCGCATACCACTTTCATGCTTGTGTTTGTATTGGTAAGCACGGTGGGTGCGTAGTATGCGCCTTCGCGTGTGCCGCCGCAAAGTAACTCAGCTCCGGTGGCGATAGCTTCGTTTATCCATGTTTCAACACGTACAGCATTGGCTTCATCAATCATGACAGAAACATCAACTCCGTCAATCTCCGGATCTCCGCTGCGAAGGTTTTTAGCACGATCAGTAAACGCGGTTACGAAATTGTGAAACATGCTTTTTTGCACAAAAATGCGTTGCGCATGAATGCAGATTTGTCCGGAATACGCAAAGCCGCCGCCGATACACTTTGCAACAGCTTGTGTGAGATCGGCGGTGGGCGCTACAATAACGCCGGCATTTCCGCCAAGTTCGAGCACTACTTTTTTCTTGCCGGCCTGCGCTTTCATGGCCCAGCCCACTTCGGGCGAGCCGGTGAAACTGAGCAGCGCAAAGCGCTCGTCAGTAACCAGCTGATTGCCCGCTGCGCGATTCATTGGCAAAACAGAAAATGCGCCCTTGGGCAATTCGGTTTCATCGATAATTTTGGCCAGCTCAAGTGTTGAAAGCGGAGTAGAAGAAGCCGGCTTTAAAATAATAGGACATCCTGCCGCAATGGCTGGCGCAATTTTGTGTACGGCCAGGTTGAGCGGAAAGTTAAACGGCGCAATGCCGGCTACAAGGCCAACCGGGAAGTATTTTACCCAGCCTTCGCGCTTTTCGCCTGCTGGCGTGCGGTCGAGACTGATGTATTCGCCGGGCAGGCGTTTGGCTTCTTCGGCAGCGTCGAGAAAGGTTTGTGCCGCACGTAAAATTTCAGCACGCGCATAACGCATCGGTTTTCCGGATTCGCGGCAAAGCAACTGCGCCAGACGATCCTGCTTTTTGAGAATTGTGTCTGAAATCTGGCGCAGAATACTAAACTTTTTCCAGCCCGGAAGCAGCCGCATTTCATTACGCACAGCCTGCGCAGCAATGATAGCCTGTTCCAGTTCAGCCGCACCCGCCAGCGATGTAGTGGCAATAACCTGCGAAGTGTAAGGGTTTACAACTTCGAGCGGCAAAGCGGTATCGGCAAATTGCCCGCCAACATAAATGGAGTAATGCGGTGCTGCCATGTTTAGTTGGCCTGATAAACGTGTGTTTCGTTGATGGCCGCTTTCACCGCATCTTCGCTCAGCTGCGTGCTGTCGATGTCGAGCTGTGCGCTGCCGGTTTTGTGATCGACACTGATGTTGGATGCTCCCGGCAGTTCGGCCAGAATGTTTTTAACGAAATTTTCGCAGTGTCCGCAGGTCATGCCGGTGATATTGAGAGAAAGGTGTTTTGTTTCCATAGTGCAAAAGTAAGCCTCTGTATCGACATCCCGCCGGATGTCGCCACAAAAACCAAACTACTAACCAAGCCACAAAAACCAAGCTACAAACCACCAAAGTAACTGTATCTTTGCCGCTTCAAACACAATTCATGCAACAGCGCACCGCACTTCAGTGGATTATTTTTGTAGCACTGGCCCTTACCTGGGGAAGTTCATTTATTCTGATGAAGCGCGGCATGGATGTGTTTACGCCCGATCAGGTGGCGGCACTGCGCATTGGTATTGCATTTTTGTTTTTGCTGCCGCTGGCTTTCCGTTTTTTTAAGCGCATACATCCAAAGCCGTGGGGCGCACTGGCGGGCATGGGAATTACCGGAAATCTGATTCCCGCATTTCTGTTTACGCGTTCAGAAACCATGATCAGCAGCACGCTTGCCGGTATGCTGAACTCGCTGACTCCGCTTTTTACTTTGCTTGTAGGACTAACACTTTTTAAACGCAAAACCAACCGCTGGCAGGTTGTGGGGACACTGATTGGTCTGGCTGGTGCAATTGCTTTGATTGCGACCGGCAAACAAGATGAGCATCCGGGAAATGTATGGATAGGAAGTTTGCTGGTGATTATTGCAACGTTTTTTTACGGCATCAGTGTAAACATAATAAAGGCAAAACTCGACGGAATAAATGCCGTAGGGGCAACTGTTCTTGCACTGTGCATTATTGGTCCGGTTGCGCTCGGGTATTTGTTTACAACCGATTTTTTACATCGTTTGGCAACGCATCCGCTGGCCTGGCAGTCGCTGGGATTTGTGAGCATACTTGCGGTGTTTGGCACAGCGCTGAGCGTAATTGTTTACAACATGCTGATCCGCGATGCCGGCCCGCTGTTTGCATCTTCGGTAGCTTATCTGATTCCGGCAGTGGCTATTCTCTGGGGCGTTGCAGATAACGAGGCTTTCGGATTAATTCAGTTCTTGCTGATTGGCGTTATTCTTACCGGAGTGTGGATGGTGAACCGGAAGAAGTAGCAGAAACTACTGCTTTGATGTGTCTGCAACAGTTAATGCAATTGCTCCGATAAGACAAAAAACGGGGAGCAACAGACTGCGCATAGGGGCTAAATCGGAAAGTAAGTAACAACTTATAAACGTATTGAGGATGCCGATTGAAAGTAAACTTACGATCAGCATTCGTTTCGTGTTGCTTTTTAGTACGATGCGGTGGTGTTTATTGATTCGGCCAATCGTGAAGATGACAGGCAATAATATAACCACCTTAAAATGGGTGACGTTAAGTAAATCCCAATATGTATGAAGGGTGTTTTTGGCAGCCTGAAGAAAAGTAAAATCGGGAAGCTGACTCAATCTAACCTTTATTCCCGGCGATAGAATATTAATGAGCAGCGCAGTAATCAGACCTAATAGTGCAGCCGTAAGTGTATGTGAGAACGATTTTTCAATAAAGAAAGCACGCAGCCACATCACTGTAACGATTGCAAGCAGTGTAATTAAATTGGATTCAGAAAAACTTCCGGCAATCAGCAGAAGAAAGAAACTGAATAAACTATGTTTTAAGCGATGCGAGTACTCATATTTTAACAACCAGGCTGCTGATAAAATCATCAGAATAAAAGAAAATGTGTGTACTGCGGTTCCTGCTGTCCAGTGCCACAGATCTGTGTTGACTGGCAGAATGCTCAGGTAGCAGATAGCAATGTATAGTATTGAAAAAATCAGTTGTTCATGTTTCGCAAAGTTCTTCTCACTGATTCTTTCAGAAAGTGAACGGATAAAGAAGCTGAGTGAAAACAGCATGAAAAGCAAAAGGAAGAATTGCCAGAGGATAAATATTCCTGACCATTTACTGCCAATGTAGTACAAAACACAACAAAGGATATGTGCACCCAACCGTCCGTTTTGTTCGGTATAGAAAAACTCAACTGCTCCTGATACACCTTTGCTGATAGTTACTTCTGTGAAGAAAATATCATCTGCAGAAAAACGATAATGAACGGACTGCAGGGAGAACGCAACTAGAAAGAGAACAATGAATAATGCACTGAGCAGGTACGTCCAGCCATTGAAAATGTTTTTCACGCCATTAAAATACGAAAACCCGACTAACTCTTGCAGAACTCACTCTTTGCCTCTGCGTACTCACGCATCATATTACTGATGATGGTTTCACAGGGCAATATATCGTGAATGAGCTCAGCTGATTTTCCGGCGCACCAGAGGCGTTTATAGTTGTTGGGCAGTACCGAATCTTCGAGTCGTTTCATGCCGCGTACATGCACAATGGTTTTAAACCACTTTTTGGTGCGCGGGTTATTACTCATCAGCCGCTCGAACCAGTTTTGGTTGTAGCCCATGCTTTTTGCTTCGGGCGTGTCGATAATTGTACAAGGTGTGCCTGAAAGTTTTTCAGTCATTACAATATCATCCATGCCGGCGTTTACAATGGCTTGCTTATACTCGTTGTTAACGCCGGCTTCGGTACAGGCAATGAAACGTGTGCCTATAGAAACTGCATCGGCTCCGAGCGCCTGAACCGAAAGAATGCCGCGCCCGTCGGCAATGCCTCCGGCAGCTATGGTGATGATGTTCGGAAATTCTTTCTTTAATGCCGGTACAAGTATTTGCAACGGATGCGGTCCGGCATGTCCGCCCGCTCCCTGACCAACGGCTATAAATCCATCGCAGCCGAGTGAGGCACACTTGCGGGCATGCGTGATGTTGGTAACATCGCAAAACACTTTGGCACCGTAGCTGTGTGCGGCTTCAATTACTTCTTTCGGACTGCCGAGCGAGGTAATGTAAACAGGCACTTTAGCCGCCACGCAAATGGCAAGGTGCTTTTTATAGAGCGGATTTGATTGCTGAGTGATCAGATTTACAGCATAGCTGCCGCCCGGGTGCGCTTCTTTATAGGTATTGAGTTGGGCAAGTAAAGTTTCAAGCTCACCCTCTTTGCGGTAGTTGAGCGAAGGAAAAGCGGCCAAAACACCGCTGCGCATTCCGGCTTCGAGCATGGCGCGGTTACTTACCAGAAACATGGGCGCCATTATTACGGGGTGAGTTACCCCGGTCATTGCTGAGAATTTTCCGTTCATGGGAATAAATTTAAGTAAACTTACGTTAATTTTATGCACGCATAATATTTTTTTGCTTATACTTGTTCTAACCAATGACTAAAAAGCACACCGAAACCGTTGATTCGAAGCTCAAAACTACCTGGCAGGTAGTGAGCAGAATGTACAATGCTGAAGCTGCATTGTACGATGCAACCATTGCAATGGCGCATTTTCTTTTGAATGTTGACAGCCACGATGGCTCTTACGCATCTGATATTGCTCCGCAGCTTGGAATGGAAAGCACTTCGCTTTCGCGCATTATCCGTTCGCTGGAAGAAAAGGCATTGATTGTTCGTAAAACAGATAAAGACGATCGGCGCCGCACATTAATAAAGCTCACCGAAAAAGGAAAAGCGCAAAAAGAACTGGCCAAAAACAGTGTGCGCCGCTTTAACAAAGAGCTTGAAGAGAAACTGGGACAACGTAAAATGCAGGCGTTTCTCAAAACAATGGATGAAGTTATGCAGCTCGCTGAAGAGCGCAACAGAATATTTAACACTAACAGAATTAAGTGATGAAGCGAAATATCCATAAAGTAGCCGTTCTCGGATCGGGCGTAATGGGGTCGCGCATCGCCTGTCATTTCGCCAATATCGGGTGCGAAGTTCTTTTGCTCGATATTGTTCCGAAAGAGCCAAACGATGCCGAAAAAGCAAAAGGACTCACACGCGAAAGCAAGCCGGTTCGTAATCGTATTGTTAACGATGCGCTCCAGTTTGCGCTGAAGTCAAACCCATCGCCAATTTATCATAAGTCGTTTGCCTCGCGCATTGCAACCGGAAATTTTGAAGACGATATGTCTAAGATTTCGGCTTGCGATTGGGTAATTGAAGTGGTGGTCGAAAATCTTGAAATCAAGAAATCGGTTTTTACAGAAGTTGAAAAGTACCGGAAGCCGGGCACACTGATCACTTCCAACACATCAGGCATTCCGATTGGAATGATGGCCGAAGGACGCAGCGACGATTTTAAAGCCCATTTCTGCGGTACACACTTCTTCAACCCGCCGCGCTACCTGCGCCTGCTCGAAATTATTCCGACCAAATACACCAGTGCAGAAGTTGTAGATTTTCTGATGCACTATGGCGAACAGTTTCTCGGAAAAACAACCGTACTGTGCAAAGACACACCTGCCTTTATTGCCAACCGCGTTGGTGTTTTTGGCATGATGGCTACACTGCACATTGCGCAGCAAATGAAACTTACGGTTGAAGAAATCGACAAGCTCACCGGCCCTGTACTTGGCCGCCCCAAATCTGCTACGTTCCGTACGGCTGATGTGGTTGGTCTGGATACACTGGTAATGGTTGCCAACGGACTCACACAAAACTGTCCGAACGACGAAGCCCGTGCGCTTTTTGTATTGCCCGACTTCCTGCAAAAAATGCTGGAGCAAAAATGGCTTGGCGATAAAACCGGACAAGGTTTTTACAAAAAAGTAAAAACCGGAGGCAAATCAGAAATTCAAGCACTTGATCTAGAAACACTCGAGTATAAGCCCTCGCAGAAAGTAAAATTTGCCACATTAGAACTCACCAAACCAATTGATAATCTCCGTGAGCGGATCAAAGTTTTGGTGAGCGGAAAAGATAAAGCGGGTGAATTTTACCGGGCTACGTTTGCCGGCTTATTCCAATACGTCTCCAACCGCATCCCTGAAATAGCTGACGAACTTTACAAAATAGACGATGCCCTGAAAGCCGGATTTGGTTGGGAATTGGGGCCGTTTGAGTATTGGGATGCTATCGGTGTTCAGCAAGCCACTGAACTCATGAAAAATGCAGGGCATGCTCCTGCTGTTTGGATTGATGAAATGCTGGCTGCCGGACATTCTGCTTTTTACAAAGTAGAGGATGGTGTGCGTAAGTATTACGATATACCTTCTAAATCATACAAAACTATTCCGGGAACTGAAAACTTTATTTCGCTTGAAACCATTCGCGGAACGCGCACGGTTTGGAAAAACAGCGGTGTTACACTTACCGATCTTGGCGACGGAATTCTGAATGCCGAGTTTCATACCAAGATGAACACCATTGGCGGCGAAGTGCTTTCGGGACTCAACAAAGCGATTGATATTGCCGAGAAAGAATACCGCGGACTTGTTATCAGCAACGAGGGGGCAAACTTCTCAGCCGGAGCAAACGTGGGTATGATTTTCATGCTTGCCGCAGAGCAGGAGTGGGATGAACTGAACATGGCTGTACGCCTGTTTCAGAATACGACCATGCGTTTGCGCTACTCTTCAATTCCGGTTGTAGCTGCGCCGCATAACCTTACACTCGGCGGTGGCTGCGAAATTTGCTTGCATGCCGATGCTGTGGTGGCACATGCCGAAACATATATCGGACTCGTGGAGTTTGGCGTGGGTGTTATTCCAGGCGGCGGCGGTACAAAAGAGTTTGCCGTTCGCCTCAGTGATTCGCTGCGCGAAGGTGATGTGGAGCTGAATGCATTCCGCGAGCGATTCCTCACCATCGGTCAGGCTAAAGTGGCAACCTCTGCTTACGAAGCGTTTGATCTGGGCATCTTTCGCAAAGGCATCGACCGCGTTGTAGTTTCGCGCAGCCGACAGCTTACCGAAGCTAAAGCCGAATGTTTGCGTCTGGCCGACGAAGGTTACACAATGCCTGCCCGCCGCAAAGATATCCGCGTACTTGGTCAGCAGGCGCTGGGCATTGTTTACGTGGGTGCAAACTCCATGCGCAGCGGCAACTACATCAGCGATCACGATCAGAAAATTTCTGAGCGGCTTGGCTATGTGCTGGCAGGCGGAAATCTTTCGCAACCCACATTAGTTTCGGAACAATATCTCCTCGACTTGGAACGCGAAACATTCGTAAAACTCTGTACCGAACGCAAAACACTTGAGCGTTTGCACAGCATTGTAAACGGCGGCAAAGTGCTCCGCAATTAATTTATTTAACACGACGAAACGATGAATGCATATATAGTTGCCGGATTCAGAACTGCTGTGGGCAAAGCTCCGCGAGGCATGTTCCGTTTTTATCGTCCTGATGATCTTGCCGCCGATGTGATTCGCCATCTGGTGGGATCAATTCCGGGCTTTGATAATAATCTGATTGATGATGTGATGGTGGGTAATGCCATGCCCGAAGCCGAACACGGTTTAAATGTTGGCCGCCTGATTTCGCTGCTGGCATTAGATACCGATAAAGTTCCGGGACAAACGATTAACCGCTATTGCGCGTCCGGACTCGAAACCATTGCTATTGCCAGTGCAAAAATTCATGCCGGCATGGCCGACTGTATTATTGCAGGAGGTGTTGAAAGCATGAGTTTGATTCCGATGGGCGGCTGGCGCGTAATTCCGAATCCGCAAATTGCACAGCAGCATGCCGACTGGTATTGGGGCATGGGTTTAACTGCTGAAGCTGTTGCAAAAGAGTATGCTGTTTCGCGCGAAGATCAGGATGCGTTTGCATTCAACTCGCATAAAAAAGCAATTGCGGCAATTTCATCGGGTAAGTTTAAAGATGAAATTGTGCCGATAAAAATTACAGAAACCTTCGTTGGCGAAAACGAGAAGCGACAGACACGCGAGTTTATTGTTGACACAGACGAAGGCCCGCGTGCTGATACTTCGCTTGAAGCATTGGCAAAACTTAAACCCGTATTTGCTGCCGATGGAACGGTTACCGCCGGGAACTCATCACAAACCAGCGACGGCGCTGCATTTGTAATGGTGGTGAGCGAACGCTTCCTCAAGGAGCACAACCTGAAACCGATTGCCCGCATGGTTTCGCATGCGCTGGCCGGTGTGCCTCCGCGCATCATGGGTATCGGACCGCTGTATGCCATTCCGAAAGCATTGGAAAAAGCCGGGCTGAAAGCATCTGACATTGATTTGTTTGAGCTGAACGAGGCTTTTGCATCGCAATCGCTGGCGGTGATCCGCGGACTGGAACTCGATCCTTCACGCATTAACGTAAACGGAGGTGCAGTAGCACTCGGGCATCCGCTCGGCTGCAGCGGCGCTAAACTTTCGGTTCAGCTTTTTAACGAGTTGCGCCGACAGAATAAAAAATACGGAGTTGTAACCATGTGCGTGGGTACCGGTCAAGGTGCAGCGGGTGTGTTCGAACTTCTCTGAAATTCATTTATTGATAACCGAAATTAGTATTGTTATGGCAACCAACACAACCAAAGGCGGAGAGTTTCTCATTAAAGAAACAGCTGCACAAGATATTTTCATTCCCGAACAATGGAATGAAGAACAACTGATGATGAAAAAAACCTGTGAAGATTTCATCAGTCAGGAAGTAACACCATATCTCAATCAGATCGACAATCAGGAAGAAGGTCTTGTGCCTTCAATTCTGGATAAAGCCGGTGAGCTGGGTATTCTGGGTATTTCGGTACCTGAAGAATATGGCGGAATGGGTGCTGATTTTGTGACTTCAATGCTCACAACAGAAGTGATCGGCACCGGACATTCTATAGCTGTTTCAATTGCTGCACATACAGGCATCGGTATTCTTCCGGTGTTGTATTATGGCAATGAAGAGCAGAAGAAAAAGTATGTTCCGAAAATGGCTTCGGGCGAGTGGAAAGCTTGCTATTGCCTCACTGAGCCGGGAAGTGGTTCGGATGCAAACAGCGGAAAAACATCTGCAAAACTTTCGGCCGATGGAAAGCATTATATCCTGAACGGTCAGAAGATGTGGATCACCAATGGTGGTTTTGCGGAGATTTTTACTGTATTCGCAAAGATTGATGATGATGAAAATCTTTCGGCGTTCATCGTGGAAAAATCGTTCGGCGGAATTACATTGAATCCCGAAGAACACAAAATGGGTATCAAAGGAAGTTCTACCCGTCAGGTGTTTTTTAACGATTGCATGGTGCCGGTTGAAAACCTTCTTTCGGAGCGCGGCAATGGTTTTAAGATTGCAGTAAATATCCTGAACATCGGCCGTATTAAGCTTGCCGGTGCATCGCTTGGCGGTTGCAAGGCAGTTGTTACACATGGTGTTCAATATGCTAACGAACGTCAGCAGTTTGGTCGCCCGATTTCAAAATACGGTGCAATACGTTTCAAACTGGCAGAGCAGGCGATCCGCACATTTGCAGCTGAAAGTGCAACATATCGCGCTTCGCAAAATATGGAAGATGCAATTGCAGCACTCAAGGCTTCGGGCATGGATGATGCAAAAGCAAAACTGAAAGGCATTGAGCAGTTTGCTGTGGAAGCGGCGCTGCTGAAAGTGCATGCTTCGGAAGTGCTTGACTATGTAGTGGATGAAGGTGTACAGATTTACGGCGGCATGGGCTACAGTGCCGAAGCGCCGATGGATCGTGCTTACCGCGATGCACGCATCAACCGGATTTTTGAAGGAACAAATGAAATCAATCGCCTGCTGATTGTGGATATGCTCCTCAAGCGCGCTATGAAAGGTGAACTTGATTTGATGGGCCCGGCACAAAAAGTTGCTGCTGAGTTGATGAGCATTCCTGATTTCAGTGAGCCGGATGAAACCTTGTTTGCTGCTGAAAAAGCAATGATTGCCAATTTCAAGAAAGCAGTGCTCATGGTTGCCGGTGCAGCCGTGCAAAAACTGATGATGAGTTTGAGCAAGGAGCAAGAGATTCTGATGAACATTGCAGATATGGGCATTGAAACGTATGTGGCTGAATCTACACTGCTGCGCGTTGAAAAGTTGGTAAGCATGCGCGGCGAAGCTGCGTGCGCCGAGCAGCTTGCTATGATGCGTGTGTACATCAGCCGTGCTGCTGATATTATTTCGTTGGCCGGACGTGATGCACTCAACAGTTTTGCCGAAGGTGATGAGCTGCGCATGATGCTGATGGGACTGCGCCGCTTTACCAAGCAGCAGCCATTTAATGTGAAAGAAGCCCGCCAGCTTGTAGCTCAAAAAATTATTGCTGAAAACCGTTACTGCTTCTAAGGTATGGAGCCGGGCAATGTATTTTTTGAAACCAAAATTCTCTGGTCGCAAATTGATGCGAACCAGCACCTGAGGCATTCTGCTTATGCAGATCTTGGTGCACAGGCGCGCATCGAAATTCTGAATGCATCAGGAATCACAGCTGATGTTTTCAAGAAGCATCATGTTGGTCCGATTTTATTTCGTGAAGAATTAATTTATTTCCGCGAAATACATGCCGACGATTCGGTGAAAGTGACCTGTGAACTTGTGCGCTGCCGTCCTGATGGTTCGCGATGGTCTTTCCGTCAGGAAATATACCGAAGCGATGGCGTGAAAGCAGCGCAGATCAATACCGACGGCGCATGGCTGGATACCAAGCAGCGCAAACTTGCTCCGCCCCCGGCTGAAATTGCATCGGGTTTCGGATCAATACCACGCAGTCACGATTTTACAGATCAGATTTAATATGAACACACAAACAATTCTCCGCAAAGCACAGTCATCGGATTTTTACCGGTACATATTGAATTTGGCTTTGTGGAGAATTGTTCCGTTTAACAAGCCGCACCGCTTGCGCATCACTGCAATAACTGATGATGAGGTGCAGATTAAATTACCTTATATTCGAAAAAACCTGAATCACGTTGGCGGAATACACGCCTGTGCGCTGGCAACACTTTGTGAATATGCGAGTGGTCTTTGTTTACTGAAACATCTCCCGCCCAAAGAATACCGTATTGTGATGAAAGGGCTGAACATGACTTATCATTATCAGGCCAAAACTGCGGTCAGGGTGAAGTTTCGGGTTACAAAAGAGGAATTGAACAACGATATATTGATACCACTTCGTGATACGGAATCTGTTTTCAAAGACTATCAGGTTGATGTTTTTGACGAGGCAGAAAATCATATTTGTACAGGAATAATCAACTGGCAAATTAAACCGTGGAGCAAAGTGAGAACAAAGGTTAAACAATAATGAAAATTAAATTATCAAATTTCGTTATTGTTTGAATTATTCAATATATTGTACTGGAAATAGAATACTCCTTAACCATATACTTAAAACGCAGATTCAATGAAAAAACAATTCAGAGCATTAGCGCTTCTGATGAGTGTCGGTTTTCCTGTTCTTGTTTCAGCACAAGGCTTTCAGGTTAATCTACAAGGTCAGAAACAACAAGGGATGGGCAGCGCCGGAACGGCCTTGCCGCAGGATGCTGCCGCTGTTTTCTTTAATCCGGGAAGTGTTTCTTTTCTCGAAAAGAACAGTATTACTGCCGGTGCAAGTGGCACAATCAGCAATACTACATTTCAGGATGCAAATACATTTGCGCAGTATCGCACAAACTCTCCGGTAAGTACTCCGTTTGCAGCGTATGCTGTTTACGGAAAAGCGGAAAGTAAACTCAAATTCGGACTGGGTGCATACACCCCTTTTGGCAGTACAGTGAAGTGGGAAGATAACTGGACTGGTCGTTTTGCAATTACTCAGCTTCAGTTGCAGACTATATTTATTCAGCCTACAGTTAGTTATAAAATCACTGATAAAATTGGTCTTGGTGCAGGTTTTATTTATGCACCCGGTCAAGTAAATCTCCAGCGTGATCTTCCGATTTTCGACGGAACAAACTATGCTCGCGCTGAACTTGATGGCAAAGCAACTGGCTACGGATTCAATGCCGGCTTGTATTTTGCGGCAACCGAAAAACTTTCATTCGGTTTAACCTATCGTTCGAAAGTGAATATGAAAGTGACAGATGGTACAGCAACATTTACAGTACCTACATCACTCGAATCTAATTTCCCTGATGGCAATTTTACAGCTTCATTAGCATTGCCGCAGATTATTACTTTGGGTATTGGATTCAGAGCATCAGACAATCTTCAGTTCGCTTTTGATTTCAACTTTGGCGATTGGAGCGGTTATGATACTTTGGCTTTTGACTACGAAACAAATACCTCATCGCTCGAAGACACAAAATCGCCGCGCATGTATGAAAACTCGTATGCATTCCGTTTGGGAGCACAGTACAAACTCATGAGTGCTCTTGACGTGCGTGCAGGTGTTGGCTATTCAATTTCACCAATTCAGGATGGTTATGTTACACCTGAAAGTCCTGATGCCAACCGTCTGAATCTCACTGCTGGTTTGGGTTACCGTATCGGCGAGCATTTTGCAGTTGACGCATCTTACACATTTGCACAACTCAAGCGTACCGATAAAAATCTGGAGACCAATCTCGACGGTACATTTAAAACATATGTTTCAATTCCGGGTCTCTCACTTTCTTATCACTTCTAATGCTAACCAACATGAAACAGTTAAGAAATCTTTCCATTCTGATGGTGAGCAGTGCATTGCTGATGCAGTCGTGCAAGCCCGAAATTGATGAAGTAACTCCCGACAAAGGGAGCATGAATCCAACCAAGTATGTAGCAATCGGCAATTCAATTACAGCCGGTTTTGCCGACAATGCTTTGTATTACGAAGGACAGAAATCATCGTATGCTTATTTGCTTGCAGAGCAATTAAAAACAGTTGGCGGTGGTGAGTTCAAAATGCCTTTTGTCCCTGAAAACTCTGTAGGTGTTGGCTCTGCGCTCAACTCCCGTCTTGTACTCGGTTATGATACCGATTGCCGCAACGTTACCGGTTTAGCACCTGTGCCGCTTGCTGCTTCAGGTGACATCAGTATTTTTCTGACCAGCGTTGCGGGTTCAGGTCCGTTCAATTGCATTGGTGTTCCGGGTGCTAAAGCAGTGAATGTTGTTTTTCCCGGCTACGGTAATCCGGCCAATGGTCCCGGACTTTACAATCCGTTCTTTACCCGCATGACTGCAAATCCGGCCACAGCGTCAATGCTTTCGGATGCAGCAGCACAGAATCCTACTTTTTTCTCGCTGTTCATTGGCAATAATGATGTGCTGGGTTATGCGCTTTCAGGTGGAACATCGGGTACGGTAACTCCTTCGGCTGGTCCTGCAGGTATTGGTTTTGATGCCAGCATTGATGCCATTATCACAACAATGACAGCCGGCGGAGCAAAAGGTGTAATCGGCAATGTGCCTGACATTACATCAATTCCATATTTCACCACTGTTCCCTGGAACGGACTCGTGCTGGATGCCACATCAGCAGCACAGCTAACCGCAGCTTATGCACCGCTTGGTATTTCATTTACGGCAGGTGCAAACGGATTCATTATTGAAGATGCTGCTGCTCCGGGCGGGAAGCGTCAGATTCAGCAAGGCGAATTGGTGTTACTTACCGTTCCGCAAGACTCTCTCAAATGTGCAGGCTGGGGTTCTATGAAAGCAATTCCTGATGCGTATGTGTTGGATGCAGGAGAAGTAAGCACAATCAACACCGCTGTGGCAGCTTACAACGTGAAGCTCCGCAATGTTGCCGATGCAAACGGATTAGCTTTCGTTGATGTGAATGCATTCCTTGCCAATGCGCGCACCAGCATTACTTACAACGGTATTGATGTAACAACGGCATTTGTTTCAGGCGGCGGTTTCTCGCTCGATGGTGTGCATCTTACACCGCTCGGCAATGCACTGCTTTGCAACGAATTTATTAAAGCCATTAACCTGAAATATGCAGCAACAATTCCGCAGGTTGATGCTACAAAATACAAAGGTGTAGTTTTCCCGAACTAAAAGCCGGATACAATTTGCAGCGCGGCTGCCTGTTCTGAAAATCCGGAACAGGCAGCCGCGTTGTTGTATGATCGTCACAATACCGCGATCGCTTTCAGCGTTAACGGTTTCATGTTAATTTCTACAGCGATTTGAAGGCTGTGCTGTATCTTTAGGCGATAAAAAAAGCATCGTGCGGTTACTGATTTTCTTTTGCGTTTTGGTTATGTGTACCGGCTCTGCACACGGGCAGCGGGTGCAGGAGCATTATTTTACATTTGGTGTTAATGCCGGAATTTTGGGTTGGGCACCCTCGCCGCAAACAAAGATCAGTGGTAACCGACACTACAGCAGAACCACAAACAGTATTCTTGGCAGTGTAGTTGACGATCAGGGGCGCGCCCGGTATTCGCTTTTAACAAATTCTACATTTGGTTTAACGGGCAGTTATATGTTTCGCAACGGAATCAACCGCAGCTACACGGCATTCTTTGCAGAAGTGCAGGCCAACCGTATCTGCTATTCGTTTGAACCGCCGTTTTACTTCTCGGTACAAGGTGATACATTCGGCGGATGGATTCAAACCGATCGTTATCTGAAATACGGAATTGGTGTTGAGCAAACCTGGTATCGCGGATCCACAACAACGAACGATGGTGAGCAATTTTTCTATGCACGGCTAGCATTCAGTCAAACCAATTTTCACCGCAACTTCGATCGAAAAATAACGTTGGGTTATACCGAAGACTGGCGTCAAAATGGTCGCGGAATGGTTTCGCGGATCACCGCCTTTAACCCGAAAAGTTTTATGCTGAGCGGAGAATTCGGCATTCGGAATTTTGCTTACGACCGAAGCCGGATGCTTGATTTCGGAGTAGCCCTGCACGTTCCGTTCAAGCATACATATACAGAGGAATACGAGTTTTACGAAAATAATATATCAACCGGTAAGGGCGAGCTTAAATACCTCGGGGCTATCATGCAGTTTACACTCCGATACTCATTCAACTTCCAGTTGCCTGAACCCAAGCCCAAACCCGAGAAGCCGGAGGAAAACGATTCAACATATCTTGCAACAAGCGTTGATACAACCGGTATGATGCTTGATGTTCAGGGACGCATGAAAAGCGGACAGGAAGAAATTGAAATTGTGGTTTGGGATAAAAATGAAATCGATGGCGACCGAATTACGCTTATTGTAAACGGACAAGTTGTGCTTGCGGATTACACACTGAAACGACGGAAAAAAGTAATAAAAGTAAAATTGCAGCCCGGCAAAAATTACATTGTCATGCGTGCCGAAAATCTGGGAACCAAACCACCGAATACAGCCGCTGTAGAAATACGAACTAAGGATAAAACCCGAAACGTTACTTTGGTTTCGGATAAAGAAAAAAGCGGAGCGATAGAAGTCACTTATAATCCGTAGGCGAAAGCCAACACCTACTGAGCAGAAGCTATAAACGGTTTCTGCTTTTTTCATGATCAGCCCCACAGATGTTAACGTTTTAGACATCCACCACAGCATACCTAATATTTCCAGCGTTTAGCAGCCGAAAGACCATAGACCATACCCGCAATAATCCGGGGATGGTAAATGAGGATTTTGTGACGAGTTGAAAATTTTAGATGTTCTGCAGGAAATGAAAAAGCGCGTCTAACCCCTTAAACGCGCTTTTTCGATAGAATGGCCGATGTACCTAACCCCTTAAATACATCGAACCTTGTATTGATTACCGGGCGGTAATCAGTACAAAAGTACGCATAAAACTATACTGAAAACAAGTTTTCCGCTATTTTCCATCTCATTAAAGGAAAACAAGTAAATGTACTCACAGAAACTTGATGTGTTTTCGTTTTCAGTTACTGTTCATTAGCCTTGATTTTCCGGGCTTTCAATGATTGAAGTGTTTACAATGTATATGATTGTTAACAGCTTGATCTGTTGAAAACTTGTTATGGTTTTTATATGTTTACATTATTCGGAACGTAAATTTCTATAGAAAAACCATAAAAAAATCATGAAAAAGCACCTTATTTACGCACCTGCAGGATTGGTATTCATTGGCGCCGGGCTTAGTATGGCTATTGATGCCGGATTTGAGCGCGCCTCCGGCAATAGCTGGGTAATTTATGGCACTGCGGCATTAATTGTTTTTAACACCGGTATTTGCCTGTTCGGCAGAGCGGTGGTTGAACAGGTCAGGGAAATGAAAAACGGCTGAACTATAAACCTTTGTTACCTTTGCAAAATGCACAAAGCCGGATTTGTAAATATTGTTGGAAACCCGAATGCGGGAAAAAGTACACTCATGAATATTCTTGTGGGTGAACGGCTTTCCATTATTACTCCGAAAGCACAAACAACCCGTCACCGCATTCTGGGCATTGTAAATGCCGACGATTACCAGATTGTCTATTCTGATACTCCGGGAATGCTTCGCCCGCGCTACAAAATGCACGAAGGCATGATGCAGTTTGTAGGTACAGCCCTTGCTGATGCTGATGTGCTGCTGTTTATGGTTGATCTTACCGATGATGAACCGCTGCCGGAGGAATATTACAAGCGGATTGTGAATGCAAAAGTACCCCTGCTGCTGCTGCTCAATAAAATTGATGCTGTGAAGCAGGAAAAAATAGATGCAGCTATTGCACATTGGAAAACCGAACTGCCCAGAGCTGAGATTTTTACCCTTTCGGCGCTCAAAAAGACGAATGTGGAGCCAATTTTGGCCCGGATTCTTGAACTTTTGCCCGAACATCCTGCTTATTACCCCAAAGATGAGCTTACCGATAAGCCCGAACGCTTTTTTGTTTCAGAAATAATTCGCGGAAAAGCGCTTGAACTTTACGATAAAGAAATTCCGTATTCGATAGAAGTTGTAGTCGAAGAATTCAAAGAAACGGAGCAGATTATCCGCATCCGGGCTCAGCTTTTTACCATGCGTGAAACCCAGAAAGCCATTATTCTCGGGCATCAGGGCAAGGCCATTAAGCAATTGGGAACGCTCTCGCGTTTGGCCATGGAAGAGTTTCTGCAGAAAAAGGTTTTCCTTGAAATGCATGTGAAAGTTGACAAAGATTGGCGCGATAGTGAACGCCGGCTGAAGGCTTACGGTTATCTTCCGCGGTAAGTCATTCGCAGTTTTAAGCTACCTTTGCGGCCATGTCAAACCTTGTGGCCATTGTGGGCCGCCCCAATGTGGGCAAGTCAACCATCTTTAACCGCCTCACCGGCACACGCGAAGCCATTGTAG
>CALRTD020000007.1:0-25830 GCA_943371015.1 Synechococcus sp. UW140
TTGATACCGAACAATTGAAACTTGAAATCGTTTCACTGTCTGAAAAGCTAATGGGGCGGCTTGAACGTTATGAACTGGCAGGACGAACAGTAACGTTAAAGGTGAAATATCACGACTTTAAACAAGTCACCAGAAGTAAGACATTAAACACGCCGCCAACCAAAGAAGAATTACAACAAACGGCCTTCGAATTGTTGCAACTTACCGAGGCAGGAAAAAAGAAGGTTCGTCTGCTTGGCCTTGGTGTAGCGGGTTTCAGCGATTTAACACCCGAAAATCAATTGAAATTATTTTGACATTTTTTGGCGAATAAAAAACATAATCAAACATCCCAGTTTTCGTTACTTTTGCACTAACCAACATCTAAACGCTCATGAAAAAGCTGATTCTTATTTTACTGCTCACTCCGCTGGCCTGGTTTGCTCAGTCGTGCTCCGGCAATCAAGAACCCGAGAAAGATCCTGTTAAAGACAGTCTCACAAGTGTTACCGGCGAACTTTCAGGTACAGTAGAATCTCAGCGCGCTTCTCTTGATTCTTTCTTCCGTGCATTCAACGACATTCAAGCGAATCTCGATGAAATCAAGCAGAAAGAGAAAATCATCACACAAAGCACAGCCACCGGCGATGTTGCTAACCGCGAAGAACAAATCAAAGCTGATATTGCTGCGATTTATGATTTGATGGTGAAAAACAAACAACGCCTCGCTTCAGCCAAAAAAAGCCTCAAACAGTCGGATTTGAAAACTGCAGAAATGCAGAAAACAATCGACAACCTGCAGGCATCGCTTGATGCCCGTGAGCAGGAAATTACCACACTCAAATCACAACTCGAAGCGCTTAACCTCGAACTCAGTAACCTGACCATGAATTATCAGGAAGCTCAGCAGCAGTCGGCCGCTAAAACAGAGGTGATCAATACCGCTTACTACGCTTACGGAACCAGCAAGGAACTCATGAAAAATGGCATCCTTACCAAAGAAGGTGGTTTCATTGGCATCGGTAAATCGAAGAAGATGAGCGAGAATATGGATCTCAAGTATTTCCAGAAAATCGACATCACACAAACAAAAGAAATCAACCTCGGCGGAAGCATGAAAAAGGCTTCACTTTCGAGCACACACCCCGCCGGATCATACAAATTTGAAGGCTCAAACGGTAAGTTCGATAAACTCGTTATCAGCGATGCTGATAAATTCTGGAGTGTATCTAAGTATGCTGTAATTATTGTTGAGTAAGCTTTTCAGCAGCTCAAGGGTTTTAAAAACTACTAAAAAAGACCTTCAAGGTTTCAAAAACCTTGAAGGTCTTTTTTGTTGCTTGAAGGTCTTTTTTAGTTGCATGAAGGTGTTTCTTTTTTAAAGTAGTACTCGTCAACTACAGATCTTAAACACTTTATGTTCATTATTCATTATCAAATCTTTCGGATGAATATTGATTTTCCGGAAATTTGAAGCAATGAAATTGATCAACCTCTGTATTTTTCTTGGCTTTTTGGTTTTTAATTCCTGCCAATCAAGTGATGCTCATTTGCCTGCAAAAGATTCGGCAGTGATTGACAGTACGCCTATCATCCGCAAGCTTATTGATGCTGATCGTAAAGCTTATCAGCTTGATACCCACTTTGCCCGCCTTGCGGCTTCCGATAATTTCAGTGGTTCTATACTTATCGCACAGCGCGGTGTTGTGCTGTTTCACAAAGCATACGGCTGGGCCGATTTATCAAAGCGTGATTCGCTTACGCTTAGTTCAGGAATTCAGTTAGCTTCTGTTTCCAAACAATTTACTGCTGCGGCTATCATGCTTTTGAAGCAGGAAAATAAACTCAGTTACGACGATCAGTTGCAGCGCTGGTTTCCTGATTCATTGTTTGCGGGAATTACAATCAGACAGTTACTCACGCATCGCAGCGGCTTGCCTACGTATACTTATTTCTGCGATGATTATTATCGCGAACAAAAGAAACTGCCAAACTACTTTACAAACGACAGTGTACTGGCAATGATGCGAAAACTCAAACCTAATCCCGATCATAAGCCCGGTGAAAAGTTTGATTATAATAATACAGGTTATGTTTTGCTGGCTTCGGTTGTAGAGAAAGTGTCCGGACAAACATTTGCTGAGTTTATGCAGAGTCGATTTTTTACTCCGCTTAAAATGAAGAACACATGGATCAATACAGATACATCACGTCTTCGCGATCGTGCACGTTCGTATTATGGAAAGTGGAAGCATTGGGAAGACAACTACTTTGACAATGTGACCGGCGATAAGGGTGTAATATCAACACCCGGCGATATGTTTCTTTGGGATCGTTCGTTGCGCAGAAACGAAATATTGAAGGCAGAAACATTACAGGAAGCATTTACCGGAGCCAGTCCCGAATTAGCAGGTAAAGAAACATGGAACTATGGTTTTGGCTGGCGCATCCGCACGTTTGATGATGGTGCTCAGGCTGTTTTTCACAACGGCTGGTGGCACGGTTATACAACTGCATTTTACCGAGGCACCAGCGATGATGTAACGGTAATTATACTTTGTAATAAAGTAAATAAAAGCGTGTACAGAGTTGATCCACTCCTGAAAATATTAGGTGTACACTATCTTCCGTTTGAGTCTGCAGAGCCCGGCGAAGGTGATACAGCTGCCAGAAAATGAAAAAACATGAATTAGAAATTCGTAAAACTGCGCGCTACTTTACCCTGGGCGAAGTAAATGCACAGGTTGAAGAAGTATGGTTTATTTGTCATGGTTATGCGCAGCTTGCAACTGAGTTTTTAGCATCCTTTGCCGTACTCGAAAAGCCCGGTCGGTTACTTGTTGCTCCCGAAGGTTTGCACCGTTTTTATGCCAAAGGCGGCGGGGGAAAAGTTGCTGCATCATGGATGACAAGCGAAGACCGCCTCAGCGATATTGCCGATTATATAGCCTGGCTGGATGCGGTTGCTGCTGATATTACTTCAAAAATTCCGAGCCGGGCAAGAATTATAGTCTTTGGATTTTCACAAGGAGCAGCAGCCGTTAGCCGTTGGCTTGCTGCCGGAAATACTGCTGCTAATGATCTTGTGCTCTGGTGTGGTTTCTTCCCGCCCGATCTGCAGCCTGCCCAACTTCCGTCCAGTTTAAATCTTACAATCGTAACAGCATCTGATGATCGGTTTATTAGTCCTGAACAAACGGAGAAGCATCTCGCCGAACTAAATCAACAGCAGACTCAATTCAAGCACTTGCATTTTCAGGGCACACATACAGTAGATCAGGCTGCTTTGCTCAAGCTTTCTGAAATGCTTGCAATCTAAATCCTGATCATGTATCTTTCCATGCATGAAAAAGAATGTATTCAATCTTATTCTTGTTTTTGCATGCACATATACACTCTCGCTCAACGCGCAGGGTGGAATTGAATTAGGTGTTCATGCTGAGCAGTCTTTTTTTGGAAACCGGCAACAGCAGTCGTATGGTTTAAATTTATATCTGCCGGTTGGTGATATTTTCACTGTTGACTGGCAGCTGGGAATTGGTCCGCGCACAAATGGAGGTTTCTATTCGCATACTCCCGGAGGTTTAGTTCCGGGTGCATTTATTTTGAGTCAGTTTGGCGGTGTTGAACGTCGTTTCTGGAATATTACCGGTTTGCTGCTCATGATTTTGCCCGAAGGAATGGGTGTGTATGCAAACGAAGAAGGAAAGTTCAGGCATCACTTTTCTCTTCATCCGCTCGGGTTCGATTATTGGTATCGTCGTAATCCGTATGATGAAGTTGGTAAACTCACAGGAACAATTCAATATCGCCTGAAACTTGTTCCGAATGAAGAAAAAGGCTTGTTTATTTCACCAACTGTTGGCGCTGCAATGGTTTATAATCCCGACAATCGAATAGACCGCTGGGGCTTGCGTGTAGGAATTACAATCGGCTATTCTGAAAGCTGGTAATGATTTTCATTAGGTTTTGCTTGTTTGTATTCTGAGCAGAATAAAATTTGTGATTGGAGATGTAAAAAAACTCAGCCCTGAAAAACAGATGCTGATTGGATGCAAACGCATTGACTTTAGTAAGGTCAGCAGAAAAGCTAATTATTAAATAGTTCTTCGGGTGATTATATTTCTTCGATGATTTTACTCTTTCTTTCGATGAGTTTTAGTTGTAATTAATAATCAGAGATATATTAACTAAATATATGAAGTCATTTTTGTAAGCAGACTTAGTAAAATACCAGATCTTAAACAGTTAGACGGCGTGTATTAATTTAAATTAGCGGGCAACTTTTAATTGTTTCTATTCGTACACGGCCTATATTTGGTGAGAACAACATAGCCCACCCCTGTAATGTCTAAGAAAAAACAAAATCAGACCCAAACCCGTCGCACGGGTTATCTTCTCTGGCAGGTCAGCAATAGCTGGCAGCGTGCAATCAAAACAGCTCTTGATCCGCTCGACCTGACCCATGTACAATATCTTTTGCTCGAAACGCTTGAACAGCTTAAAAGTGCCGGCCAGCCTGCAACACAGGTGAAGCTTGCCCGTGAAGCCGGAACCGATGTGATGATGACATCTAAAGTTCTTCGTGTGCTTGAGCAGAAAAAATGGGTAACCCGCAAAGCCAATCGTGCTGATGCACGTGCTTTTCACATTGCACTTACCCCCGCAGGTGAAAAGGTAGCTTCAAAAGCTCGTCAGCTTGTAAATGATGCAGACAGTAAGTTTTTCGGTAATGTTTCAAAACCCGAAAAATTCAGTGCATCGCTTTCACAACTTGCAGAATAATTTAACGTTTACTTGCCCTGCATCAGCCATGTTGCCTCCCGAAAAATATCGCGAAGTTGCAGCATGGCGTTGATGTTTTCATTCGTAAACTTCACGCTGATTTCATCAATAGATTTTCGTTTGTCAGTAAGTATTGGAGTACTTATACTGAATGATGAAATATGCTTTGAACAGAGTTCAGCACAGCTCAGCCATGGCTGCGGCCAATCACTTCGCGTGGTTGTTAGCAGATGTAATAGCTGTGATAGATTCACGCTGCACACGATTTGCTGATCTGAAATTGCTTTCTGTCTTAATGCAGAAGAAGGGGTGATTGCAGTACTCACAAATAAATGTTTCCCGCTAATCCATGCCGATTTCCGCAATGTCCCGGTTTCAATTTCATAAGCCTGATTTTTGTTTAAGATAGTGCTGTCTTTCACTGATTGATCCTTAAACAGTTTCTCCGTCTTTAGCCGATCATTAAGTTCATACACCACAGTATAGCCCATTTCCCGGGCGGGCATGCTTACCTCTCGTTGTGTAGTTACAAAGTTTTCATCGGTTGTTGTTTCGTAGTAATGAGAGGTAAATCCGATCGTGTCGTGTAAAAAAACGGTGCAATTTCCTGTTAGTCCATCGGCTAATGTTTTCCGCAATTCTTCATCCTCAAAAAATAAATCTGCGGCCGGATGATGCAAAAGATTTTTGCTGCTGAATTCCCAAAAGCCTGTAATTGTTTTAGCTGAATCAGGAAAAACAGTTTTGCTGATTATTTTATTAATATCATTGTTTTCAATGATGCTTCGTTTGATGATAATTTCGCCGTCTGCAAAATCTGCGGCTAAATGCAGTTGCTGAACATTACCCAGCAATGCTGTGAGTTGCTGTGATTGCGTGAAGGAAATTACCTGCGCCGGATTAACCCAGAGACTGAGATCAAATTCCTGCAGCATGGCGTTACAGAAATTTTCGCTGGCGGCAATTGAAGCCGATTCCGGCAGTACAAGCAACTTGCCAAGCTGTTCGGCTGTTTCTAGGGTGGTGTGGTTACCAACAGGGTAGAGCAGCAATGCAATTTCGGCATTCCAGCCTGCCACTGCGCCCGACGAGTCGATGCTGTAAACAGATTGCTTTGCCGTTTGCAGCGGCGTGATTAAAATTTCGCGGCCGAGTTCTTTGCTGCTGATGAATTTTCCGAAGGCTGCACTGTCGTTCAGTTCTATTGCTGCGGCCGCCCAGGCTGATTCGCCGCGGCGGAAAAGAAAAAGCTGAATATCGGCCGTTTGTGCAATGCCTCCGCCTTTGTTGTCGGAAAGTGCGCGACTTAACGCGGCCAGTTGTTTCGAGATGCCTTCGTCGACATGCGGTGCAATCAGTTCGCCGCCGCCTTTGGCATTTAAGCCCAGTTCACGCACATCGGCAGTGAGCACGAGCACTGCATCGGCAGGGATAAATTTCGACTGCACCGGAACTGTGCGCCGAAAAAAGAAGTAACCTGCCAGCGCACCAACAGCACCCAAAAAAAGCAATGAAAGAATGCTCAGCCGTAAATACTTCATCGGTTAACAGTTTCTAGAAAGAACGATCCAGATTGTACATCAAACGGAGAATGCGCAGCATTCGAATGTAGCCGTATTCAGGTAAACCATCATCGGTAAAATCAGCCGAAAATTCAATCTGGTTCGTGCCACCGGGACCACGTTTACCGCGGAATTTCATGCGGTTAGTGATTTTAGAATACCGGTTGCGGCGACTGAAACTTGATTCGTTTTGTCCATTACGTTGCTGCAGTGTGAGGCGTGTACGCTCTGCATCCCACCAGCCGCTTACCGGACTGCTGCGCAATTCGCGGCGCTCGCTGCTGCTGAGTTTTTTGCCTTTTGAATAACCCTGCTTCAGGTTTTCAGTAATCAGTATGCTGTCGTTTGTGATGATGAGCTTCCCTTTGTGCAGCGCTACATAAATCATCGCCAGCTCACGTGGTGAATCGCGAAGAACGTAGTAATCATTTACCGGAATAAGAACACGCGAACGAACAGCAATATTCAGCAATTCCTTCATCTCTTTTTTCTTACCTATTGATGCGGCGAAAACAAATTCAGGCACGATGCGCACATCCTGCATCTCCTTTTCAACAGGATTAAAATTATCATCGTAATCATAGCCGCGATACTTGCGCACTTTCGGAACAAAATCGGTAACTGCAAAAACGGCATCACCTGAAAAGAGGTTGTAGAGAATGTCATCATCCAGAAACACACGATAAACGGAGAACATGTTGGCATAAACATCTCCGAATTTCGGAAGCATTGCCGAATACATCAGACTTATGTACTCACGATAACCGCGTCCGCCGAGGCGAATTAATTTTTCGGGATTTGCAGAAACTGTGAGAACCGAATACGGATTGGTTTTTACGTAACTAAGCAAACTTTTGTCAACCTTGCCATGAAACAATCCTTTGGTAAGTTTAGTAACCTCCGGATTAAAAAAGAATTGTTGTGTTACTTCAAGATGATTGCCGGTTAACTGCGCAGCACCGGTAAGTCCCGCGCCGTACCAGATACTGTTGCGGAAAAGAGTGTCGGCTTTAGCTGTGCGCTCCTGTCTTGTTTCGTTATCGTAGCTGAAGTATCTTTTGTAACGATTATATTCCTGCATCCATTTTACTTCAACTAATCGGCTGTAACTAAAATAATAGACAGCATCGTTTTTTGTTTTATCAATTGCTGCGAAATGTGTTTCCCGCGCAATTGATTGTTCGGGCTTCATCGTCAGTATTTCATCGAGATAGAGAAGTATATTTCGGTTGACTAATGAGTCTCGCTTTTTATTTTCATCACGCCACGAATTAGTTCTGTAATCATCACTGTAATCATAACTCTGCGTAACCTGTGGTGGTTCTATTTCATAAATTTGCGGCTCATCAATACCGGGCATAGGCTCTTCAACAGTTCCGATAGTTGGCTCGTCAAAAACCGGAAGCCGATTTTTTTTCTCCATAAAATCCTCACGCATTTTGTTGATGATTTCGGCCACTTCTTCATCAACAGATTTACCAAGCATCTCTTTCTTCTTACGTCGCTTTTCGCGATCTTTCATTACAACATTTACAATTGAATCATACGTTTTGTAGTTATCATCGTTGAGCAATGTTTCAAATTCGTTGTAAGCAGCTTCTTCAAGCGAATCTCTACGCTGGTATTCGTTATATGCGTTTGCTTTCATTGCCGAATCAGCCATTCTGATTGAATCAGCAAGCATCTGAAGTCTGAGGCTTGGTTCGTCATACGCTTCTACTGCATACGCTTCACTGTAATCGTAAAATATCGGATCCGTGTAATGATAATTGTAGTCAGCAATCAACACCCAGCCGGTTTTATTTTTTGCAGTAACCGTAATGTGTCCCTGCTGCAAAAAGCTATAGCCGTTTCGTTGCTGAACGGTTGGCGGAACGTCTTCGGTGAACAGGTGGTTTTGCGACCATTTCAGGAAGAATTCCGGATTATCGAGCGTAAATACATACGCCATAACCGAAACAGTATCACGCGTATCGCTGTAAACAAACATTGGTGAAGCGGTTTGAATACCGGCAGGCGCACCGTTTATACTGATCTGCTTGATAAAGGCATCGAGCGAATCGCGTTGTGCACCTTCAACCCACCAATGTGTATTTGTGTAGCGCGAAAGTGATTCGAATGGTTTGTTGTTTCCGTAAAGCTGGTTTTGCAGATCGCGCTGGAGCTCGGGATCGGCAGCAACGGGGCCGGGATTAATTTGCAAAACCATTATCGCTTTGGCCGGAATCTGCTCTGCCGGCTGCTGTGCCGAAAGTGTGAGTGATGCAGTAAGAACAATAAGTGAAGCTAAAACTGATTTCATTTGAGTTGAATTGTATTGGCAAGAGTTTTCCGGCCTTCGGCCAGTTCAAGGAGATTTTGTTTGAGCATTACCGAGCGCCCGTCTTTCGAAATTTGTGCGGCCGGATTACTGCACTTTGCAACAGGTTTTGCAAACCGGCAGATGCACGTGTAGGTTGCACTGCGCATGATATTTTTATCGGCAATGCTGAGCCGGGGTGCGGTTTTCGTTGCATCGTAACGATTGTAACGCGAGAATGATGTGCCGCTGAAACTGAAACTATTGCGCGCTTCCGGAATACTTTTTTTGCTGCGTGTAAATTCGGCAGTCAGATTTTCGAGCGCAAGATCAAGCTGCTCAACACTGGCAAAATTACAGCGCAGTACATAAATGTAATTTACCCAATCGCGGGTGATACTTACTTTGGTGATACCCGGCTGTTTGCCCAGTATGGTTTGTGCTTTAAGTAAATCGCGTTCAATATCGGCGCGCTTCGGAACCCGGTAGCCGTTTGAGCTGTCGCGCTGCATAATCCCATCGAGACTCAGTTTGCTGCGGCTCAGATTGGCTGTGTAGATAAAACTGCCGCTGCCGTTGGCATTTATAGTTATCTCTTCAATAATTTCAAAGCATCCTGCAAGTGCCAGCAATGGCAGCAACAGCAGCAGTTTTAGCTTAGAAATGACATTGAAAAACTTAGTTTGCGGCAACATTCTTTGCGGGATTAATGCCGTTTTGTTGGCGGCAACCGTAAAAGTACGAAATTCGCAAACTGTAATCCGCTAAACCCTTATGTTTCGCCGCGATCCGTTTGGACATTTACTCTTTTTAAAACGCACACTCGTTTGTGTGATCGGGTGGTTTACCTGGTTCAGATATGCGCGATACAACAAGTTAGTTATTGAGGGCACAGAACATCTTGAGCATCTTCCGCAGCAAGGCGTGCTGTTTATTTCCAATCACCAAACCTATTTTGCGGATGTAATTGCGATGCTGCATATCTTTTGTGCGCATAAAAATGGCCGTCGCAACAGCATTGCAGGACCGCTTTATTTGTTTCGTCCCCGCATTACAACCTATTTTGTTGCAGCCGAAGAAACCATGAGCAAGGGTTGGCTGCCCCGGTTGTTTGCTTATGTAGGTGCTATTCCGGTGCAACGAACATGGAGGCAGGGCGGAACTGATGTTAAACGTCAGGTGCGGATGGATGATATTTCAAACATTGGAAAAGCGCTGAGCGATGGCTGGGTGATTAATTTCCCGCAGGGTACAACAAAAGTATATGCGCAAGGCCGCCGCGGTGTAACGCATCTCGTGAAAAAATATGAACCCGTTGTAGTGCCTGTTGTTATTGACGGATTCCGCCGGGCTTTTGATAAAAAAGGATTGCGGTTGAAAAAGAAAGGCGTAACGCTTCGGGTGCGTTTTAAGCCTGCAATGCAGCTCGATCTGAATCAGGATGCAGAACATATTCTGCATGATATGATGGATGCGATTGAGCAGAGCGCTGCATACCACTGGCCGCGCTCGGCGGGCGAAGGGTCGGAAACAAAATAGTTGCTGCTTTCAGCTACAGCAGTTTTTGCAAAACTTTTCCTCGTTAATAGCATTTGGTTGCCAGTCGCAGACTGGCCTCAAGGTGATGTCAAGGCTGGAAACTTGACACAGCTCACAGGTAACGAAAAAAGCGTCAACCCAAATTGGCTTGACGCTTTTCTGTAACTGGATATGAATGATTATTTGCCGCCTGTAGTCTTGCTGCGCTGGGCCCGTTCGTCTTTCAGTTCTTTGTAGCGGGTGAATTGTTCGGCGGTGAAAATTTTCTGAAGTTCAGCATCTTTTTCATCGCGTATTTTTTGGATCGCGGTTTCTTTGGCTTCGGGAGTGAGTGTTGCATCGGCTTTTACTTTGTCAACAGCTTCGATGCGGCTCAGGATTACGGCTTCGGTTTGAACTGTTTGCTGATCACTTAGCGAAAGCAGTTTCTTCATCCGCAGAGCCGAGGCATGAGCGCGTTCTTGTGGAGTTTGAGTTTCGGCACTTTGCGATTGCTGTGCTGAACTACCAATTGTTAAAAGGAGAAATAACGGAAGAATGGCTAAAATGCGTTTCATGAGTGTTCAATTAGTTGTCTGTGATAATCTTAAAGATATGACTTTCTCTTCAATTACAGCAAATAACAGGCCGTTTATTTTACCTCACGGATGATGTATGTTAACCACCGTGCAGCGTTCGGTTCTTTGGTGGGATCTGTAATGTAAACTTCGCGAACCTCCGGAGCAAGCGTAAGTTTATGCTCGGCGGCATATTTATCCAGTGCATTGTTTGCCGGTGTTGATCCTTCGTAAGGCCCGTAATAGTCGGCTTTCAGGATTTTTCCTGCTGCAAATTTTTTACCTGTAATATCACCTTTAGAGGGAATTGCAGAAACCGTACTCACACACCATTCAATGTCCATAATGCTGTCGCCGCCGTGATAGAATGCAAATGGCGGTCCAGCGCTTTTTACGCCTGCTTCGGCCATCACTTCCATGAGTCGGCCAAAATTAGCTTCGAATTTGGGGCCAATGGTGAGCAGGGTTGCTGTATCACGTATGCTGATATAAGGCTGCTCGTTTTGCCAGGTTTCTGTAATCATATATTCTCCGCGGGCCGCACCGGCAATACCCTCTTCAGAAATTTTACGGATACTTTCCAGTCCTTTGTCAAAATTTGATTCAACCTCACCTTTCATAAACAAGGCAATCCAGCGCCCAATCAGATTAAATCCGAAGTCAGCATCCATACGCATGGTAAGCGTAACACCACCTTCAGCAGGCTTGAAATAATAACGTCCCCAAGCCGGATTTCCAGAACCCATAAATTCCATTTTGGTAATGATGGAATCAAACGGAACTGAATTTGTGATCGTTATTTTTCCGGTTCCCAGATTGCTGTTTTCACTTACCCATGAATACCACGAGCCATTGCCTTCATCGGGGCCGCCCCAGGTTACTTTCCAGTTCGGATCCATCTGATTCCAGGGCGACCAGCGATCCCAGCTTTTCAAATTTCCGACAAGACTATATACATTTTCAGGAGCAGCCTTTATTGTGAGCGAACGGGAAATGCTCATTCTTGAAGGCAGGAACAATGCAATAACGGCCAGCAGTGCAACAAGCACAACCAACACGAGTAAAATGCGTTTTACAATTTTCATTGTGGTGTGGTTTTTGGTCATTCAAATGTAAATCAAATTTGATTCCTGCATTAAAACCCGGCTTGTTATCTTTACCTGATGAAATCGTTTGCCACAATTTTTTTGCTGTTCTTCACAGTTGCATTAACAGCTCAACCCGCCTATATCTATCACGAAAAAGGGCAGGCATTGCTCAAACAAAACAAGTTTGCCGAAGCAATACTTGAATACGATAAAGCCATAAAAACCGACGCCACTTTTTTTGAATCGTGGTGCGATCGCGGGCGTTGTCAGCAGGCATTAGGCAAAACCGATCTGGCAATGGCTGATTTTAATAAAACCATTGCCCTCAATCCAAAGTATGCGCCCGGTTTCTATTACCGCGGAAAGCTTCAGCAGCAGTTAGGCAAGAGCAATGAGGCGATAGCCGATTATTCGCAGGCCATTAAGCTGAATCCTGACTTTCCGGATTCGTATGCTTCGCGCGGACTGATGTATGCCGCAAGCGGAAAAACTGATTTAGCCTTGGCGGATCTGAACAAAGCCATCAGCTACGATGCAAAAGATGCCAATCTGTTTTTTGCAAGAGCAGGAGTTTATCGTGATGTCAAAAAGTATAAAGAAGCACTGGCCGATTATGCAACCTGTACAAAACTGAATCCAGCCCGCGGCGATGCTTATCTTGAACAAGGCAAAATTCAGGCCGAGCAAAATAACCACGCAGCAGCAGTAGCATCCTACACACAAGCCATAACCAATAAAGTAAATACCGAAGAAGTGTACCGCCTGCGTGCCGCATCAAACATGGCACTCAGTAAGCCTGCCGAAGCAGTGAAAGATTACACACAATTGATCGATGTGCTGAAAACAAAAGACACAGAGATCATTCGCCGCCGCGGAGATTGTTATGTACAGTTGGCCAACTACCCTGCGGCAGTAAAAGATTTCAGCCGCATACTTACAACAAAGCGCGATGATATCCCCACGCTGCTTGCCCGTGCCGATGCCAATATCCGCAGCGGAAAAGCAAAGTTCAACACCGCCATGGCCGACTACAATGCCATTTTACGCATTGATGCAAAAAACACCGACGCCCTTCGCGGCATCGCCCGCATTCATTTCGAAAGCGAAAAATGGCAGCTCGCAGCTGATAAACTAACCGAGGTGATCAACATCAAAGGCGAAGCCGGAGATTACTACATGCGCGCGCAATGCTATGCCCGACTGCAAAACCAGAAAGCCTGCTGTGCAGATATCACAAAAGCAGAACAAATGGGACACCCCGAGGCCGCCAAAGACAAAATGAAACTAGGCTGCCGATAAATTTTGTTTTTCGAAGATTATCTCACTGCAGAGTTTTGTGATGTTATATCAAAGTATCACACAAAATAATAGCAAGACGTTGTAGACTAGTAGTTCAAAAATAGCGTGGAAGGAAATTGCTCAGGAAAGCACCTTCGCGCCTCTGCGCCTTCGCGCGATATTTTGAACATTATCAAGCAAACGAATATATCAATCGCACTCAGAAAAATTAGTCTTGAAACAGCGCTGAGGAACATTACTTAGGAAAGCATCTTCGCGCCTCTGCGAGATATTTCCGAACACAATCAAGCAAATTTAGAGTTCACAGCAGAGAAATAGCAAACAGACTTTTAACTGCGTGGAAGGAAATTGTTCAGGAAAGCACCTTCACGCCTCTGCGCCTTTGCGCGATATTTTAAACATTATCAAGCAAACGAATACAGCAATCGCATTCAGAAAAATCAGTTCCGAAACAGCGCGGAAAAAAGTTGTTCAGGAAAGCGCCTTTTTAGCTTTTATAGAAAAAGCGAATTTGCACGATAGGTAAAACAACATCAATCATACATCTTTATATAAAACAGCTCATTTCCCTAACAAAAACATATTATCACAATTCACATAAATAAACTTTGACTCACCGGCACTATTGAGTTTTGCATTTTCATGAAGCGTTTTTAAAAACAACTCCGTTTGTCTCCCCATAAAACGTGTCCAGTGAACTACAATCGTATAACCATTCCCAGCTGTTGCAGCCGAAGCTCCATTCAAAGGCCGAAGAAACTTCAAATGTTCTTCAAGAGTAATTAGTGTATCAGCAGGTGCCTGTGTGCGTGGCGGAAAACTATTGAAAATACTGTCGCGCGTCCAGTTCAGATTTGGAAATCCACCGGCATAGCAATTCACCTGAAACGAAATAAGTTTCCCTTCGCTGTTATAATACGAGGCTTGCAGCGGTTGCAGGTGATTTTTCTGCAAATCATCTTTTACCTCCGAGCCATTCACCGATATACCATCTTTAAAGCGATTAACCCAGCTTGTATCCAGCACAAAGCTATGCACCGCAGGAATATCAAACGCTCCGGCTGTTTTTACAATGGCTTCAGTTGAAAGAGGTTTCAGTTTTTTGAGCCCCATTGCCTGTTGAACAACAAAACTGCAACCACTCGATGCAGTCAAGGCAACAATCGCCAGCAGGGATATTTTCTTTTTCATACCGGGTGATTGAAAAAGTAAATGTAAAGTACTTCGTTATCGGAATGATGAAAGCCGGATTAAGGGTGCAAATACTGGGACTATTTCATGATTTCACGTCAAATTTATCACACAATGTACTGGAAGAGTGTTTCTATCTTATTAGTTGTTAAGGCATTATATATCAAGGGTGGGTATTAAATCTTTTGTCGCGAATAATCAAAATACACAAATAAAAAGTGAGTTGTATCAGAATAATTAGTTCAATAATAGCACGAAAGGAAATTGCTTAGGAAAGCATCTTCGCGCCTCTGCGCCTTCGCGCGATATTTTGAGCATAATACAGCAAACGAATACAGCAAAACGCGCTCAGAATAATTAGTTCAAAAATAGCGCGAAAGAAAATTGTTTAGGAAAGCATCTTCGTGCCTTTGCGCCTTTGCGCGATATTTTGAACAAAACCACACAATTCTTTTGTTTGTAGCCGAAGTTTCCGTCAGTTATGAGTAATATTTGATGACATACGAATTACTCAATTCAATAGTAAAGTGTTTTTTGGGAAATTAATTGTCAGTCACCGTTTCTATTCCAGCGTTTATTTTTTCGCAAGCCACTTACGCAGCACGGGGGCAACATAAAGTATCGACAGCCCAACGAGTACAAACGCAATTAACCATGAACGCAGCCAGACGATAAAGAAACCGCTCTGCCAGCCATAGTTTACAGAAACCAGCACAAGCGTAACCGCAAGTGTGGTGACAAAGCTCATCAGCGAAGCAAATTTGAGTTCGGGTAAGGAAGGTTTTGCCATCAGTGCAAAGGTAAAACCTCAAACGTTTTGTGCGAAAAGGACTACCGCTTTTGTGTTTTTTCTATTCCGGTGCGCAAAGCCAGACAGCAAGTACGTATCGCGCCGCCCGAAGCAAAATGCTGAAGGCTGCTTATCTTTGCGGCATGCAATTGCTGCAACAACCTGATGCCTTTTTTGAACGTATGCGCCGGCGGCTTGAACAACCTCTGCCGGGCAGCGATGCACAAAACAGAATGACATCACGCAAGCTGAAACCGGTTGACGATTATCTCCGCGAAAATCCGAACCACCGCCGCAGTGCTGTGCTAATGCCGCTTTATCCGCACAACGGTGAAATACATACGCTGCTTATCAAACGCCCTGCTTATCAGGGAGTGCACAGTGGTCAGCTTGCCTTGCCCGGCGGAGCTGAGGAGCCCGAAGATCTTTCGCCGGCACATACTGCTCTTCGCGAAGCGTTTGAAGAAGTGGGATTGGGTGCTTCGCACGATCAACTGCTTGGTTCACTTACTCCGCTTTACATTCCGCCAAGTAATTTTCTGGTAAGACCTTTTATGCTCGAACTGGCGGAGCGCCCGCAATGGAATCCAAGTGCCGATGAAGTAGAAGCGCTGCTCGAAATTCCGCTGCGCACCTTTCTGGATCAGGAAATCAAAAACCGCCGTAAAATCAATATCGGTAACGGAATTACCATTGATGCACCATGTTATGTGATTGACGGAAATATACTCTGGGGCGCCACAGCCATGATGTTCAGTGAACTTGAAGTGATGCTGGCTGAAATTCAAACGTCCTTTGGTGATACATAATGTATCAGTCGAATTTTATTTCCAGAGATCGATAAATCACACGCCGGAACTTATCAACGAACACAAAATAAAAAGCCTTGTTTCGGTTCAGGAAACAAGGCTTTTGTATAAGTAGTTAACGTTATTTCTTCTTTTTGATCGGTGACATTTTATTGTCGTAACAAAGGAAGTACTCACCGGCTTTGAACTGAGAAAGATCAATACTGTTTCCGTAGCCTTTAAGCACAACATTCCCAAACGGATCATACACTTCGTAGAGTGTTTGCCCGGAAAGCATTACTTTTTTGCTGTCAGACGATTGTGTAAATGTAACGGGCTCAACATTTGAGGTGAAATTAACTTCGGGGGTAAATTTCACTTCGCGGCCAAATCCGAGTTGTTTAACACGGAAACGATTTTCGCCTGAATGCGGTGTAATCTGAAAGCTGTAGTTGTTTTTGCCGGGAGTTCCTACGCCTTGCACTTCACCAACGTAAACCCATTTGTTCCAGCGGTATTGCTCAATAATGTAAGGTAATGAACCGGATTCGCCGGTGGTCGTCCAACTCAGCAAGCCGCCGGGTGTAATTGAAATGGCATCGGTTTTAAAAGTAGGGCGCGGCTTAAGTGCTTCGGGGTTGAGTACTTTAGGCGAGCAACCATCTTTGTGAAAAAGTTGGATTTCCACTTTATCACCAAGTTGGAGATTGTAATTGCGGAGATCAATTTCGAAGGCGCTTGAGTTTACTTCGTCGGTACTTACTTGCCCGTTTACGCGCACTTCATACACACAGAAACCAACGCCGCCAGAGTTTGCTGCATTCTGGACGTAGAGATTTTTACTTTGGTACTTGCCTTCAATGAGCAATGTTTGAGAGGCATAGGCAAACCCGGCTCCGAGGAGCAGCAGCACGAGGGTCATCAGCGGGCGAACCATCTTTGTTTTCATTTGAGGTAATCAGTTAACTGAGGCTTTAGCAATTTACGTCTTTTTCAAAGATTGGTTTTACTGAAAACGATGATTTTTCAGTGGTGTGTAATTATGTTTGAGGTCAGTTAACATAATTACCAATCTTGTGCGCAACTCGCGTGCCTCTTGGTTTTAGTTTACATTACAAATATCAAGCCTCTTATTTTGCTGTACAAGCCAAAAACTACCTGAATTTTTGGTGTCAAATGTATTTTCAAGACTACAAAATGTGTTTTATTTTGTTGATAATCAGATCTTTCGGAGTAATCTGAGTATGTAAGTCATGATACCCATAATGAGTACAACTGCAATTAAAATTTTCCAGACACCGGTATAGTGTTTGCGGTTATCAGTTCTGTCGCGGCGATACGCCCAGATAAGCGCTCCTGCGAAGAGTGCAATAAATACGAAAATGAAAGTAACTTGTCCGGCAGAAAACATGATGCAAAGATAAGCATAGCAAGAGGGTTTATAGCTGATTAAACGCGTGTAAACACATTTTAATTGTTGGTATGTTTAATGAAGTGCTGAAAAAATCCTTGTTCTTCTTTCACTATTCACATCAGGCACATCTACCTTTGTCATTCATGATTCGAATAGCAGCTACCATGCTCCTGCTTCTGGTGTTTTCATTTCCGGCTCTGGCCGGGAAGCTTGAGCGTGGCTTTGAGGCACTGAGTATTTACAATTATTTCAGTGCACGTTCGCTGTTTCTCAAAGCTCAGAATCATCACCCTGCCGGCGCAGCATTCGGATTGGCAGTCATTACTTCCCGTTCAGATAATCCCTTTCACGATCCCGTGCGGGCACACAATTACATTCAGGAAGCCTTGTGGAGTTTGCAGTCAGCAACGCCACGCGAGAAATCCAGGCTCAATAAATTAGGCATTACTGATTCGGCTGTACTGGCTTTGCAAGCTGTTATCGACAGCTTAGGCTTCAGATATACCGAGAAAAAAGGCGCTGTTGCCGCATGGAATTTGTACATCGACAGCTATTGCCATTCACCGCTTACCGCATTGGCCACCGCAAAGCGCAATACACTTGCCTACAGTGAGGCTGTTGGTTTACATACCTGGCAATCGTATCAGCAGTTTATTCAAAATTATCCCGATGCGGCCGAAGTTCCTGAAGCACGGGCGCGTTACGATGAGCTTCTTTTTATCAGCAGTACAGCTGCCGGAACGCTGAGTGATTTTGAGAAGTTTCTGGCAGAGCATCCCGAGAGTCCGTACAGGCTTCAGGCCGAAGACGCTGTATATCGGCTTGCTGTTCCGGGGCATTCTGTTGCCGAGTATCACGCTTTTGTGAAATCGAATCCGGCAAACCGCAATGTACCTGATGCATGGAAACGCATATATGGCTTGTCGGTCAATGATTTTACTGCCGCTTCGATCTCCCGGTTCAAAACTGCTTTTCCCGATTATCCGTTTCCTGAGCAACTTACGTCCGATATTATTCTGGCACAAACTAATTTTTATCCGGTGCTTGTTGCTGATTCTACCTCCGGCAGCAGTTGGGGATTTGCCGACAGCACAGGTACGATTCGCATTGCGGCTGCTTATGCTTCTGTCTCAGAATTTTCGGAAGGACTTGCCGCAGTAAGCAACGGAAAAGCAGGCTATATCAGTAAAAGCGGGCAACTTGTTATTCCGATGCAATTTGCAGAAGCCGGTAATTTCAAAAACGGACTCGCAATTATTGCCGATAGTGCCGAAAACTACAGCCTGATCGATCATACCGGGAAAATAATTACCCGCCGCGCTTACGATGATATTGGCTCTTTTTCTGAAGGACTTGCACGTGTAACCTGGGGCGATTGTTCCGGATTTATTGATGTAACAGGCAATGAACTTATCACCTGCCGCAATGCAGTGTTTGGTAATTTCTCATCGGGTTTGGCGTGGATGCGCGACAGCCTTGACCGCTGGGGCTTTATCAACCGTAAAGGTGAAACCGTTATTCCTGCGATTTACGACAGAGCAGAATCGTTCACCGGTAATCTTCCGGTACGTGTTCGCCTCGATGGGAAATGGGGTGTTATTAACCGCGAAGGGCAATTACTGCAGCCCTGCATTTACAGTTATATCGGCCCGTGGAGCGAAGGGCTGGCGATAATTGTGAGCAATGATAAGTTCGGTTATATTAATGCTGCAGGTAAAATTGTTGTGCCTCAGCAATACGTATACAACCGGGAAATTCTCGGCGATAATTTGTTTAATGAAGGAACAGCGCGTGTTCTTCTTGACAATAAAGCAGGTCTTCTTGACAGCACCGGAAAATTAGTGCTTCCCCGTGATTTTGATGATGTACAGCCTTTCAGCGAAGGACTTGCACCGGTAAATAAAAAAGGGAAATGGGGCTATGCCGACCGGCTCCAGAAACTGCGCATACCTTATACGTATGAATATGCCTGGCCATTTCGTAATGGAATTGCTCGTGTGAAAGTAAACGGCGAAATTGGGCTGATTGATACTAAAGGAAATTTTATCGCTCCCCCGCAATTTACTACAGTAACCGTGCTTAGTTCGGGGTTTATGATTGTAAGCAATTCATCAGGTTACAAAGGATTGCTGGATAGTACAGGCGCATGGATTTTGCCGTGTATTTATTCTGAACTCGTGCAGGGAAGTTCAGCAGATGTATTTGTAGTTTATTGTAGTGATGAGAACGTTATGCCGGGTTATTTTGATGTAGTTCGCTGTGTGTTGTTTTGGGATTGTAAAAGAGACAAGTAATCATTAATGTGGTAATGATTGCCCGATGATTGTTTTATCCTCAATGATTTGGACTAAAAACAAACAATCCTCTCTGCATTGCTGAAGAGAGGATTGCCATTATTTTTTTGATTGAATTACTTCACCCGCAGCTTCCTGCCAATCTGAAGCGTTGTGGTTGATTTTATGCCGTTCAGCTGACAAAGCTTTGTAACTGATGTTCCGTACCGCACTGCGATAGCAGAAAGTGTATCGCCTTTTTTAACGGTGTAGTATACCGGCTTGCCTTTGGCAGCAGTTGTAGTAGTTGTTGTTTTCTTGGCAGCGGTTGTGCTTGCTGAAGCCGACTTTTGCGGTACATTATTTACTGCAGGAGTTCCCGGATTAGGTGTTGCTGCGGGCGCGGTGCTGGTATTGCCAGGAACAGTTGGAGGCGGAACTTTTGCCATTACGGCTTTTGCATCAGGAGTGGCGTAATGTGCTCCGCCGGGTGTGTAGTAAGTTACACGTGTGCGGCGGCGCGAACGGCGAACTACTTTATGCGTTTCAGTCAAATACTTGAAATGCGACTGAGTAAGCATAAGTGTATCGGTACGCAAACGCTGTGCTTTAAAATCAATAATCATGTTCGGATCAATGGGCTGACCGCGGAAACGTACCTCAAAGTGAAGGTGGCTGCCGTGCGAGTGACCTGTATTGCCGCCAAGGCCGACAAGATTACCGGCTTCTACCGTTTGTCCGGGCTTTACAAGCAGCTTTGAAAGGTGTGCGTAGTAAGTTTCAAGGCCATTGTCGTGACGAACAACTACAAGGTTGCCGTAGCTTTTGCTGTATTGTGCAATCCGCACTTTACCGTCGAATGCGCATTTAACCGAATCACCGGTTTCGAGATTGATGTCAACACCAAAATGGTAACGGTAGCGGCGGAATCCGAATTCTGAGGTGGGCTGTCCGTTAAACGGATGTGTATAGGTACAATGCTGTGGATCGTAAAGCGGAACTAATACGGTATCCGTAAACACCAGTGCATCGAACTTGGCTGAATGCACTGAAGAGGTGTCCCAGTCTTCATAAAACTCATCAGCTTCTTCAAGAGCTTCGAGTGCTGAAACGGGTGTTTGAACTACGGGTTCTCCGGCCTTTTTAGGCTCACCAGTGGTTGAGTCAGACGAATCGCGGAGTGCAGCAATTACCGGAACATAAGGTTCAGTGGTATCTGCATTCAGTACAGCAAGCCCGGTGATTTCAGGTTCGGTGGTGTCGGAGACAACTGCAGCGCGCTTAGCAGCTGCGAGTGGCGGATCACCGGCCGATGCGGCCAGGTCAGGTGCCCAGCTGAGCAACAGCAGGGACAGCGCCAAGGAGATATTTGTGCGGATTTTCAAGCCGGTTTCTACTATCGGAGTCCATAATTCTGTTGAAAGTCGCGCTAAAATAGCCACTTAATCTTTTCCCACAACTTTTTTTCGCCAACATTGGACGTTTAATAAGTAGTTCTAAACGGCAATTTTCGTTTAGATTTCTGAAAAAGAGATGCTTAACGCGTATGTTCTTTACGTTAAACCGGTGCTAAGAATTGTTAATTTTCGACCAATAAAATCAATCCGGCTGTAAAAAGACTAAAAATGAAGACCGTCAGCGCTTGTTTGTAAACTGTTCATTGGTCAGCGTGTTGAGAAAAGCCTCCAGGTCATTTTTCTCAGTTTCGGAGAGATTCAGTGGCTGAATTAACGTGTCAGTGTTTATTGATCCATTTACAAAGCGCTGAGGTTCATTGTAGTAGTCAATGACTTCGCGCAGTGTCTTAAACATTCCGTTGTGCATGTACGGGCCTGTAACCGAAACATTCCGCAAGCCCGGCGTTTTAAACTTGCCCAGATCGGTACTGTCTTTGGTAATATCAAATCTGCCGCGATCGTTCAGGTCGTTTCCGTTGTAAAGTCCAATGTTTTTGAACTCGTCTGTTGTAAAGTCAACACCTTTATGGCATTCAAAGCATTTGGCTTTTACGTTAAAAATTGTCCGGCCGCGGAGTGCTGATGCTGAAACTGCACTGCTGTCGCCGCGTACAAACTTGTCCCACGGCGCATTTGTGTTCAGTGTGCGTTCAAAAGCCGCGAGAGCATCGCCCAAATTTTCGGCTGTAGCTTTGCTGCGGTATATTTTGCGAAAAGCTTTACTGTAGAATGCATCGCGGTTTAAACGCGCCAGAGCCGAGTCGATGGGTAAGGCCATTTCAAGCGGATTGGCGATAGGTCCGAGTGCCTGTGCTTCAAGTGTGGCCGCACGCCCATCGTAAAAAAAGGGAGAATGCCCGTCCAAATTCATAACCGAAGGGGTATTCCGTGCGGCAAATTTTCCTCCAACCCCAGTATTAAAAGGAACCGTATCTGCAAAGGCAAGTTCCGGGTGGTGACAACCATCGCAGGCAATGGTATAATCAAGCGAAAGCATTAATTCGGAAAAGAGGAGTTTGCCCAATTCTTCGGCAGTTCCGGGTAGCTTGCGTGATGATTTGTCTGTTTTTTCTGCATCAGCGGTATTGCCAAAAAGCAACGGAATGATTACCGCCGAGCATATTGCCAGATACACAATTCGTTTCACGGTGCTAAGATAAAGAGCTGTCGGGTTTAATTACATGAGTTTGATCATTCGGTTTTCGAAGCTGCTCAGGCGGTTGATTGCCGCATTCAGTTCTTGTTTTTGCAGGCTGCCAAATGAGTTGAATACATCCAGTTTCAGTTGCCACTCTTTGCGACTGTTTTCGAGTTTCCAGATTCCGGTTACATGCCCATCCCTAATAATAGTTGGATGAAAAAGTCCATTTGCAGTAACCGCTTTCGGCGCAAACTGTGGATCAAGGAAATGATTACGGTTTTTGTAACCAACAATGTATTCATCGAATCCGGCAAGCAGTTGAAGCGGAATTTCGTCACCCGATGAAGTTGGTGTTTTAAAATAAACGGTTTCGTTGTCGAACAGTGCTTGCTCAAATGTTTTATCAAGATTGGCAACCGCCTTTTTTACTTCGGTAATGGGTAAACCTGTCCAGCGTGCAGCATCAGCAACACTGGCCGGACCGTGAGAGCTGAAGTAACGGGAAATCGTATTTTGCACGGCAACCTCACGTACAAAGGTTGATGATGCAGGTAAAAATGAGTCAATCAATGTAAATGTATCTTCATTTCCCCTGCGCGGAGCATGGCAGATCAAACCAATTACTGTTGCATGGTGCAGAAAATAACGCAGTCGTTGTTTATTGGCTTCGGGAATATTTTTTTGCGTAAGTGCGTCTCCGATTTCATCGCGCGTGGCAATCGTGTGTTTGCTGAGGTATTTTTCAATAACCTGTGTTGCTTTTTTTAGGTCTGCAGTATCAATGCCCAGTTGCTTTAGCATCGGGGTAAGCAGTTTTGAAACAACCGGCTGAAGTACAGCTAGTATTTCACGAACCTGATCAGCTTCGGCAAAATGCAATGTTCCGCGAAACATCCAGCTTCTGACGATTTTTCCTGCTGTAACTTCTGTTTCAAAATTCGCAGCCGTATAATTTTGTAGCCGCAAGCCAACTGCTCTCCGGCCCTGTAAATATTCCTGTGCCTGTATGGGACCCAGTTGTTTCAGTAATTCGTTTCCTGTGCTTAATTGCAGCGGCCAAAGTCTGAGCTGCCGCTGCCGGATAGTTAAAACCTCTTTTTGATGAATAGTATTCATTGTTCCCGAAAATAGAAACTCCCCGGCATATACATGCCGGGGAGTTTCTGTTTAACAGATTTCAGTTATTGCTGAATCATCACGTTTTGTGTTGAGCGTTTTCCGTCTTCACTCATTACTTCAAGCAGGTAAATACCTGAGCCGAGTGTTTCAACATGTAGCTCGGTGCGTGTGGCTGTGCTTGTTGTGGTCAAGACAAGACGACCGCGGCTATCGTAAATACGAATAGTATTCATCCCATTGTTTGTGGTTTCTACAAACAACTGGTTGTTGGCCGGATTCGGATACACAAGCATTGCATTACCAGTTGTTTCTTCAATACCTACGCAAGCACTTACAACAACCTGCTGTGTGGCTGAGTTAGAACATCCGTTGGCATCTGTATAACTAAAGGTGATGGTATGCGTTCCAAGGCCCGCTGTTGCCGGTGTAAACTGATTGCCTGATACGCCGGGGCCAGACAGTGTTCCGCCGGTTGCAGGAACAGTATTGAAGCTTATCGGTCCGTCAGACAAACATGCTGTGTTTGTTGATGAAATAAGCTGCACGTTTGGCAATTGGTTTACAGCTACAAGTATGGTTACTGCATTGCTGCAACCATTTGCATCGGTACCGGTTACTGTATAGGTTGTAGTTTGTGAAGGTGTAATTGAAATTGAAGGTGTTGTTTGATTGCTGGGGAACCATACATAAGTTGATACACCCGAAGCAATGAGTGTAGCAGAGCCACCCTGACAAAGCGCAGTATCACCGCTTACTACAACTGCGGGTAGCGGGTTTACAGTTACAACTAAAGTATCTGTACCAATACATCCATTGGTATCGGCTACGGCTACGCTGTAGGTTTGACCAACTGTAATGGTTTCGGTAATTGAAGATGTGGTGGCGCCTGTGCTCCAGAGGTAGCTGATACCGCCACTGGCTGTGAGTGTAAACGGAGAACCTGTGCAAACAACCGGCGAGCCGGCAATACTTACTACTGGCTGCGCATTAACAGCTATGGTCACAACGTCTGAAGCTGAGCAGCCGTTTGCATCTGTAACATCAACGGTGTATGTTGTAGTTACCAATGGTGAAACCACCACCGAAGCCGTTGTGTCTCCGCTGCTCCAAACATACGTATTACCGCCGGTTGCAGTGATTGCAGCTGTGTCGCCGGCGCAAATTGATGTATTTCCTGAAGTGGTTACAGTTGGCTGCGGAAGTACGGTTATAGTTACCTGAGCCGTTGAGGAACAACCGTTACTGTTATCCGTTCCGGTGAGTGTAAATGTGGTAGTTGCTGCAACCGGAATGGTAATAGGATTGCCTGAATAACCACCGGGCTGCCAGTCGTAAGCATCAGCTCCGGAAGCTGAAAGTGTTACTGAATCACCAAAGCAAATGGTGCTTGAAGAAACAGACGTTGTAAGCACGGGACTCGGCGGAATAATAATTTGTACACTGTCAGTAACTACGCATCCTGATGAATTGGTTACAACGCAGGTGTAGGTGGTGGTAACTGTTGGTGAGGCTTGCACCTGTCCAACTGTTGTGCTGTTCAGTGTAGCACCGGGTGCCCAGCTGTAGGTAAAGGGTCCGCTGCCGCTGGCTGTATCGCCAATGGTGTAAAACGGAATCAGGCAGGAGCCCGAAATATTTCCGCCGGCTTCAAAAAGGAATGCCTGTCCCGGGTTGCCAAGTGTGAACGTGGGGGCGGGACTAACATTCTGTTTGGTCCAGTACCACATATCCGGATAGCCGTAATGGTAATTGGAAAGTGTGTTTGTGGGGAATGTATTTTGTGTACAGCTGTTGCAGTAACGCATATCGCCATAAGTAATATGCTGTCCTATTTGCGATGATGTACCGAAGTAATAACCATCGGCAGCACCCTGATACAATTGCAGCAAGTACTGTGTGCCGCCGGTAAGCCAGCGCGCGTTGGTAAGTGCTCCGTAGCTGTATTGTGCTGCCGGGCCGGCAACCTGAATTTGTTCGAGGATAGCTTGTGTGGTAAAATTGAACAGTGTTACAAAACGTGTTGTTCCGTTAGGCTCACGTTTCCCGAAGTGTGTTACAAGAAGGTCTTCATTGGGTGTAAAACGAAAGCCGCGCTGTGAGTTGGTTGCCCCACCTGCACCGCCTGAGGCAACACTGTCTGTAGATGAATGCGGGCCAATAAATGTACCAGCTACAGCAGAAGCTGATGTTGCCGAATTGTTGCCGTAATACATGTAAATAGTACGGCTCTGTGAGGCAAACAGGGTATCAATTTTTACCCAGGCAACTGTAGTTGGAGTATTCAGCGTGTTAGCTTCTACCCAGAAGTTGTAGAGAACAGTTCCGTTACAGTTTTTGCCAAAGCGAATATCAGCACCAGAAGCCTGCATCTGATTGGCTGCAATAAGTGTTTGCGAATCAAACACTACTCGCATCTGGTAGTTTGTGATTGTTTGCCCTGAGTTTTCAGTTACTGTTATCGGTAAAAGATAACTCCAACCGGCTGGCTGAGCTGCGAGCGATAATGAACAAATCACAAACGCAAATACAGCCCAAAGTTTGGGTAGAGG
>CALRTD020000008.1:0-23975 GCA_943371015.1 Synechococcus sp. UW140
AACAAAGTGGTTGAAAACAACCCGGGCTGGATGATCATTAAAGTAGTACCGGTTATTCCGCCGGAACTTCGTCCGCTCGTTCCCCTGGACGGTGGCCGTTTCGCGACATCAGATCTTAACGATCTGTATCGCCGCGTGATTATCCGCAACAACCGTCTCAAGCGCCTGATCGAGATCAAAGCTCCTGATGTAATTCTCCGTAACGAGAAGCGCATGCTGCAGGAAGCTGTTGACTCGCTCTTCGACAACAGCCGCAAATCTAACGCGGTGAAAACCGAATCAAACCGCGCACTGAAGTCACTGTCCGACTCACTGAAAGGTAAGCAGGGCCGTTTCCGTCAGAACCTGCTCGGTAAGCGTGTTGACTATTCTGCACGTTCGGTAATTGTTGTAGGTCCTGAGCTTAAACTTCACGAGTGCGGCTTGCCGAAAGAAATGGCAGCTGAGCTCTTCAAACCGTTTATCATCCGCAAACTCATTGAGCGCGGAATCGTGAAAACGGTGAAGTCGGCTAAAAAGATTGTTGACCGCAAAGATGCTGTAGTATGGGACATTCTTGAGAATGTACTGAAAGGACACCCGGTTCTGCTGAACCGTGCTCCAACACTGCACCGTCTCGGTATTCAGGCTTTCCAGCCCAAGCTTATTGAAGGAAAAGCGATCCAGCTTCACCCGCTCGTTTGTACGGCTTTCAACGCCGACTTCGACGGTGACCAGATGGCCGTTCACGTGCCCCTGGGCAATGCGGCTATCCTCGAAGCGCAGGTACTCATGCTTGCCTCACACAACATCCTGAACCCTGCAAACGGTGCGCCGATTGCAGTTCCGTCGCAAGACATGGTACTTGGTCTGTACTACATGACCAAGGGCATGAAATCTGACGAAACAGTTACTGTTAAAGGTCAGGGCTTGTGTTTCTACAACGCGCAGGAAGCAATTATTGCTTACAACGAAGGACGTGTTCACCTGAACGCCAACGTTAAAGTGAAGATTGACAACTACCGCGAAAAAGATGGCGACGGTACACTTTCAAGCAAAGTAATTGAAACCACTCTCGGTCGTATCCTGTTCAACCAGGTAGTACCCCGCGAAGTTGGTTATATCAACGAACTGCTGACCAAGAAATCGCTCCGCGATATTATCGGTTATGTATTGAAAGAAACCGGTATGGCAGCTACAGCCAAGTTCCTTGACGATATCAAAGAACTCGGATTTAAAGCGGCTTTCCGTGGAGGTCTCTCGTTCAACCTCGGTGATATCATTATCCCCGAAGAGAAAGAATCATTGATTGCGAAAGCACATCAAGAGGTTGAAGAAGTGATGGCGAACTATAACATGGGCTTCATCACCAACAACGAGCGATACAACCAGATCATCGATATTTGGACACACACCAACTCTAAAGTAACCAAGCGCGTACTTGACCAGCTTTCATCAGACCGTCAGGGTTTCAACCCGGTTTACATGATGCTTGATTCAGGTGCTCGTGGTTCTAAAGAGCAGATCAAACAGCTTGGCGGTATGCGTGGTCTTATGGCCAAGCCGTCGAAAGCCGGTTCTGCAGGTGGTGAAATTATCGAGAACCCGGTACTTTCTAACTTTAAAGAAGGTCTGTCGATTCTTGAGTACTTCATCTCAACCCACGGTGCGCGTAAAGGTCTTGCCGATACCGCTCTTAAAACGGCTGACGCTGGTTACCTTACCCGTCGTTTGGTTGACGTTGCTCAGGACGTTATCATTAACGAAGCTGATTGCGGAACTCTGCGCGGACTTATTGCAACACCGCTCAAGAAGAACGAGGAAATTGTGGAGTCGCTCTACGACCGCGTTCTTGGCCGTACATCAGTTCATGATATTTACGATCCGCAAAGCGGCGATTTGATTATCGCAGCCGGCGAGCAGATCACCGAAAGTTTCGCATTGCGTATTGAGAACTCAGCTATCGAATCGGTAGAGATCCGCTCAGTACTTACCTGCGAATCAAAATCAGGTGTTTGCGCGAAGTGCTACGGACGTAATCTGGCTACAGGCCGCATGGTTCAGATGGGTGAAGCAGTTGGTGTAATCGCTGCTCAGTCTATCGGTGAGCCGGGTACACAGCTTACACTGCGTACGTTCCACGTAGGTGGTGTTGCCGGTGGTTCTGCATCATCTTCTAAGCTCGAAGCGAAATACGACGGTATCATCGAGATTGATGAACTCCGCACAGTACGCCGCAAAACAGCCGAAGGCGACAGCGTTGATGTTGTAATTGGCCGCTCGGCTGAGATGCGCATCATCGACATGAACACAAACATTGTGCTGACCACAGGTAACATTCCTTACGGTGCACAGTTGTATGTGAAGAATGGCGAAACCCTCAAGAAAGGTCAGCTTATTTGCGACTGGGATCCGTATAATGCTGTTATCGTATCTGACTTTGCAGGTAAAGTACTGTTCGACCATATCGAAGAAGGTGTTACTTTCCGCGAAGAATCAGACGAACAGACTGGTTTCCGCGAAAAAGTAATCATCGAATCAAAAGATAAGACCAAGAACCCGTCTATCCGTATTACCAGCGGTGATGATGTGCTGAAAACCTACAACATTCCGGTATCGGCGCACATTATTGTTGATGATAACAGCAAGATTGAAGCGGGTCAGATTCTGGTTAAGATTCCGCGTGCCCTCGGTAAATCTGGTGACATCACCGGTGGTCTGCCACGCGTTACAGAGCTTTTCGAAGCCCGTAACCCGTCGAACCCTGCGGTTGTTTCAGAAATCGATGGTGTGGTATCATTTGGTAAGATCAAGCGCGGTAACCGTGAGGTGATTGTAGAATCACGCACCGGAGAGCGCAAGACCTACCTTGTTGCCCTTTCAAAGCACATTCTTGTTCAGGAGAACGACTTCATCCGTGCAGGTGAACCTCTTTCTGACGGAGCGATCAGCCCCGGCGATATTCTCGCTATCAAAGGCCCGACAGCCGTTCAGGAGTATCTCGTTAACGAGGTACAGGAAGTTTACCGTTTGCAGGGTGTAAAAATCAACGACAAGCACTTTGAAGTTATCGTTCGTCAGATGATGCGTAAAGTTGACATCGACGAGCCAGGCGATACAATGATGCTCGAAACCCAGATTGTAAACAAAGCTGACTTCATGGAAGAGAACGATCGTCTCTTCGGTAAGAAGGTTGTTGTTGATCCGGGTGATTCGCAGAATCTCAAAGCCGGTCAGATTATTTCAGCCCGCAAGTTGCGTGACGAGAACTCTGTGCTGAAGCGTAAAGACTTGAAATTGGTAGAAGCCCGCGATGCGGTAACGGCTACATCAGGTCAGATTCTTCAGGGTATTACACGTGCGTCGCTCCAGACCAATAGTTGGGTATCTGCTGCATCGTTCCAGGAAACAACCAAAGTACTGAACGAAGCTGCTGTAAACGGCAAGCAGGATACACTTCTCGGTTTGAAAGAGAACGTAATTGTAGGTCACTTGATTCCGGCAGGTACCGGCTTACGCAGCTACGAGAAACTCGTGGTTGGTTCAAAAGACGAGTACGAAAAGCTTATGGCTGCCAAGAAAGAGGCCATCGGTTCAGAAATGTAATCGAAGCTTTCTCAATACAAAGCAAAGCCTGCACATCTGTTGTGCGGGCTTTGTTTTTTTATTGACTTGAAGAATATGTTGCGAGAGGGGCTTTCCTTATTTATTCTGCTTGGCGCGGTTTAGTTTTCTTTATTGTTGAGTGATGTTTGACGAGGAATTGATGTAAAAAATATTCGCGCAAAGACGCAAAGGCGCGAAGGGGCTTTCCTTATTTGTTCTGCTTGGCGCGATGTTGTTTCTTTTTGGTTGAGTGATGTTTTGAGGAGGAATTGATGTAAAAATATTCGCGCAAAGGCGCAAAGGCGCGGAGGGGCTTTCCTTACTTATTCTGCTTGGCGCGATGTTGTTTCTTTATTGTTCAGTGATGTTTTGAGGAGGAATTGATGTGAAGAATATTCGCGCGAAGGCGCAGAGGCGTGAAGGGGCTTTCCTTATTTATTCTGCTTGGTGCGATGTTGTTTCTTGTTTTGCTGGGTTGATGTTGCTTCTTTTATTGTTAAGATGGGTGGTAGGGCAAACATTTGAAGCAATATTAGTATCTGGGTTCGGCAAGCCTTACCTTTGTATTATCACTTATAATGCAACTTAGTTATGAACGAACAGGAAAACAATCAGCAACTGAATATCGAACTTTCTGAAGAAGTGGCTGAGGGGACATATTCTAACCTCGCGGTAATTACGCACTCTACATCAGAGTTTGTGATTGACTTTATTACAGTAATGCCTGGTGTTCCAAAAGCACGTGTGAAATCGCGTATTATTCTTACACCGCAGCACGCCAAGCGTTTGATGAAAGCATTGAAAGAAAATATCACTCGTTTTGAATCGTTGAATGGCGCTATTGTTGATGCGGAATTTCCGGGCACCAATGCGTTTCCGATGAATTTTGGCGGGCCTAAGGGGCAGGCGTAATACGTATGAATAATTAAATTGTTTACTTGAGAAGCATCTCTTTTATTTGTAAAGAGATGCTTTTTTGTGATCTTGGCCATTATCCTCACGAATTAACTATTGAATAAATTGTGTCGTTTGGCAGATGTCTATTTATTTGATAGTGTGTTGCTTATGTGGTTTGCTGAAAGCCAGTATTGAAATTCGTAAGTCGCAAAGTTTGAATTGTAAATACAAGTACGTTTACCTGAATCCGCTTTGGCGGATAAATCCTGTTTTTGAAAAATAGTTTATTTTAGGTTGAAAAATACAATCAAACATTATGTCACTACGCTCTGAAATCATCAAATCAAACGATATCAATTTTCGGAATATTCAGCTTGGTGATACTCCCCAACGCGTAAAGCAAATTGAAGGAAATGAATGTGAGGAGAACACTTATTCAAATCCATTTTACCGCTATCTCTATGAAGTTGGTGAAATGGAAGAGGTGATTGTATATTATAATTTTGATGCAGATATAACTGTGGTAAAAGAGATTACAGTTTATTTCATACACTATCCTGATCATTACTGGAAAAAAGCCGGAAATACCGAACTGAATGAATTTTATGATGGTATAAATAATAAGAGTCTTCCCGATTATTGTAACGAAGTTTTTGAACAAACGATGAAAGAGGTATTGACCTTTTTTCATGAGGTGATTCCTAATTCACCTGTAGTTATTTTTAAAGATGCAGCCTTTAATAAACCGCATCACAATTTCAGTTCATATCAGTGGGAACTTGGTAATGATCACTGGTTGTCTGTAATGCAATATGTTGATGATGCTGATGACAGGAACATAAAGAATACAATGAAAATCAATTACCGTTAATTTTCTGAATGTTTGGGCACACGCAAATCGGTCAAAACGTTCTGAAATACAGCAACGATGAGGATTTCTCAATCCAACGCCTTCCGGTTAAAAATAATATAGCCAAAGTGGAACAGCAGACTAAACGGCTGCGGCTGATTATTGCTGTAATGATTTACACTGAGGCTTACCGGGCCTAGTGGAGAATGCCAGATCAATGCGCCAACAGCTATAAAGTTGAGGTTGGTTATGCTCAGCGGAGCTGCGTAGGTTGCAGTGTTATCGGCTTGCTCTATGATGGCCTGATAGGGCATAAATGCATAGCCTTCGAAACGCAGATCAACTGTTTTGCGAAGCAGAAAAATGCTTTTGAGTCCGACTGCGGCAAACTGGTGCGCGCGGAATTGCGGAAGGAAATAGGTGCGGCTTTCGGGTGTTGGCTGGAACTCGGGGGCACTGAGCATTGTAGCTGTGTAATTGCTGAAAAAAGGTTGCGAAGAATAAACAGCTTCACCTAAAAAGCCTAAGCGCCAGCGTCCGCGTTCTTTAAAGTAAGTATCGTAGGTAATGCGAAACTGCACCCATTCGTGAATTTCGCGAAGCGGTGTAGGATCTATTGCTGTTGTGCCCGGATCATAGAATTCTTCTCCGCGAATGAAGCGTGCGCGTACTGCAAAGTAAGTGCCTTGCGATGCATATTGTTTGCGGTTGAGCGTGTTCCGCTCATAAAAAAGCCGGGTTGAGCCTACTGTGAAATCGGTACGGTCAACGGTATCGGCTGATGTAAAATCGTCGCTTTGGTAATACAGATCGCGGTTGAACGAGAGGCTTACACCAACAACCAGGCGGCCTTTGTTGCGCACCGGAATGCCGGCATTGATCTCACTCATGCGGTCGAGGTGAATGAGGTAAGGTGGTTTGGTGTCTTCAAAAAATGCCGGACTGCTTCTGAAATAATCAAGCCGGTTCCAGGTGAAGCCGGGTTCGAGGTAAAAAAGCAGTTGTGTCGGAAAGTCAATACGGGCGCGTACACTGGCCGAGCTGTAAAGCTTTCCGAAATACGCATTGGCGATTAAGCTGGTTGAAGGATTGCCCAGAAAATTATACTGCAAGCCTACGAAGCCCATGTTGATGGGCCGGTTGGAGAAGTTGCCGCCGAAATGAGTAAACAGCTTCCGCTCTTTTTTGATCATCAGCCTTAAATCATAATAACCACTTGTTTTGTTGTAGGTGGCCTTCGGAAAAATCTGCATGATTTTATCGTCGGCGGCCAGGCGCATATAACCGGGTTTTAATGATTCGATAGAAATGTATTCGCCCGGACGACGCAGCAAACGGTTTATGTAGATGCGCTGATTTTTTTTGAGCCCATTTCCTTCAACTTCAATTTTATCAAAAACAATATGCGGTTGTTTTGCTTTAAACATTGATCGTCGTTTGGCGAGATCAGATGCATCGCTGCGGCGTTTGAGCTGAAGCTTTATTTCACTCATCTTACGTTTTGCAGCAACATAACCACTGTCGATCACGCGCGACGGATCATCAAATTCAAAAAGTCCAACCCAGTCGGCATTCGGAGCAATGATGACTCCGTTTTCACATTTCGGATCAAAATCGGTTTTGCTGGTAAGCATGGCTCTGATCTGCGACACCAAATTATCTTCATCAGGATTTGGGAATGCTGTAGCCACATTGCTTCCTACAATAAAGTCAGGAAAAAAATCTTCATACATCACGTTCGACGGGAAGTTGTTGTATAAGCCGCCGTCGAAAAGCAGTTTACCGTCTACGCGTATCGGTTTCAGGTAAAACGGATACGACATTGACGCGCGCACAGCTTCGCCCAGATCACCGTTGCGAAAAATAACCGATTGTTTTGAAGCAATGTCAGAAGCAACACAGCGAAACGGAATAAACAAGCTGTCGAAATTTCCTCCCGCTGCTGCCGAGGCTCCGGCTGTCATCTGCATCAATCCGAAATCAATTTGTACCGGAGAAATTACGTTGGTCGGAAGGTTGGTTGAAAGTGTTGTATCGAGCGAAAGCTTGAATGTGATCCACGAAGCGTTGTCGTCTTTTCGTTTGAAATAAAAAATATCATCAGGCTTTGTAGTTCCTGTTGCCCAATTTTTAAAATCTTCTGTTTTGATTATTGCTTCGATTTCGGCCGGAGAATAGCCCATCGAATATAAACAACCAACCAGCGCACCCATAGAGGTTCCGCAGATATAATCAATCGGAATGCTGTCTTCTTCAAGTGCTTTAAGTACACCAATATGCGCTAACCCCGATGCTCCGCCTCCACTAAGTACAACACCAACTTTTTCGTTTTGAGCAGGAAGCCAACGAACAATCAATAAAGCAAGTAAAATGAGTTTACATCGCAAGTTCTTAAACATGCTTAAAAATACTGAAATTCTTTTGACGGCTTGTTTTTACTGTAATTCAACGATTAGCTTGTTAAAATAAGCCGGACTATATGTTAATCTGGATCCGTACCACGAAAATGCTTCTCCGTCAACTAAAATAAATTTAGCATTCGGACAGATACTTCTTAGTTCGTCAAAATGCTGTTCTTTAAACGGATAAGGCTCTGACGAAAAAAGCAACACATCGGGGTTGGCATTTCGCAACTGCTCTTCGTTGATTTCGGGATAGCGTGAAGCTTCGTTGGTAAACACATTCTCAAAACCGCAACGCTGCATCATTTCGTTGATGAATGTGTTGTGTCCTGCAACCATCCAAGGTTTCCGCCAAATGAAATAAGCGGCTTTTTGTTTTTCAGCAATAGGTTTCAGTGCTGAAAACCCTTGAGTTATTTTGGCAATGAGTTGTGTTGTCTGCTCCGTTTTTCCTGTGATTTCACCAATGCTGCCGATCATGTTCAGCGCATCTTCGAGTGTATAAATATCACTCATCCAAACCGGATAAAGACGCATGAGTTGCTCGATCTGTTCTTGTGCATTTTCTTCTTTGTTGCCAATAATCAGATCGGGTTGCAGTGCGGCAATTTTTTCGAAGTCATATTGTTTAGTGCCGCCCACACGTGGTTTGCTGCGGAACCAATTTTCAGGATGAATACAGAATTTGGTGATGCCAGCTACTTCATCATTAAGACCAAGATCTGCAAGCAGTTCAGTTTGCGAGGGAACAAGCGAGATAATGCGCCGGGGGCGCTGCATGAGTGTAATGCTGCGCCCCATCTGGTCGGTTATTGTGGCCGGAAAATCCATGCTGTGCTGTGGTTATACCATTGCACGCATAATATCGTGGCGGGTGATGATAAACGTGTTGTCGGTTTTGAAGTCGCGAACAAGCACCGCCGGGTTTTCAGCAGTAATCATTGCTGAAAGCGATTCGACAGGAGTTGAGCTATCGACAAACGGAAATGCAGGCTGCATAATTTTATCGAGCGTTGCTGCTTTGGCTTCGGGGCCATTCATAAGCATGCTTACTACAATTTGCTCGCTGAGCGAACCTACAATGCGTCCGCCTTGTGTTACGGGCAATTGTGAGTAGTCGTTGGCGCTCATGATTTTGGCCGCTGTTTCAAGCGTATCCGTAGTTTCAAGCGATTTCAGCGGAGCCGATTTTACAGCGGCTACAAGATCGTTGGCTGTCATTCCGGTGCGGTCCAGGTAGCCCTTTTCGCGCATCCAATCGTCATTAAACATTTTCCCGAGATAGCGTGTGCCGTGGTCGTGAAAGATCACAACAACTACATCGTCTTCTTTAAAGTTGTGTGCAATCTGTATCAATCCGGCCATTGCAGATCCTGCAGAGTTGCCCACAAAAATTCCTTCTTCGCGCGGAATGCGGCGGGTCATTACGGCTGCATCTTTATCGGTCACTTTTTCGAAATGGTCGATCAGATCGAAGTTTACGTTTTGCGGCAGGAAGTCTTCGCCGATGCCTTCGGTAACGTATGGGTAGATTTCGTTTTTGTCGAAAATGCCTGTTTCTTTATATTTCTTGAATACAGAGCCGTAGGTATCAATGCCCCAAACTTTGATGTTCGGATTTTTCTCTTTCAGGTATTTCGCGGTTCCGCAAATTGTGCCGCCGGTGCCAACGCCTACTACAAGGTGTGTAATTTTACCTTCTGTTTGTTCCCAAAGTTCGGGTCCGGTGCTTTCGTAATGTGCCTGTGCGTTTGATGGATTGTCGTACTGATTAGGTTTCCACGAGTTCGGAACTTCGCGCTCCAGACGCGATGAAACTGAGTAGTACGAGCGCGGATCTTCGGGATCTACGTTTGTAGGACAAACAATTACTTCTGCTCCGAATGCTTTCAGCGCATCTACTTTTTCTTTTGATTGCTTATCGGTAGTGGTGAAAATGCACTTGTAGCCTTTAATAATTGCGGCAATAGCCAAGCCCATACCGGTGTTACCCGAAGTACCTTCGATAATCGTTCCGCCGGGTTTGAGTCGACCGTCGCGTTCAGCATCTTCAATCATTTTGAGCGCCATGCGGTCTTTAATTGAGTTACCGGGATTTACGGTTTCAATTTTGGCATATACTTTTGCCGCTGTGGCATTTTTCGTAATGCTGTTAATGCGTACCAGCGGAGTATTTCCAATGGTTTGGAGAATGTTGTCGAAGACGAGCTTTTCGGGTGTCACGTTCGGGCAGGTTTTGAAATGTGAGGCAAAGGTAAGGTTTTGAGGCGGGGAGAGGAAATGGGAGTATTTTGCAGATTGTCAACTACTCAGCCTTTCGGAACGCGCCTCAATCAACTCTTTAAACTGTATTTTCAGATCACTTCCGATAAAACTTTTATCAATAAAATCCAGCCAGCTACTTTTAGCACGAGACATTTTCTTGAAGATATTTTCCTGCTGTTTGGGTGTTAATCCGGCAGTTGTAAATGCGGCTTCAAAATCACTTCGCTTTATTTTGGTTTTTTTTGCGTTCAGTGTCAGTGCCAGTTCCTCTGTATCGCCCGGATTTACGAGTGCTGTAGCCACAAGATCATAGGCCGGTGCGAGAACAAATGTATTTGCTATGCGCTGGATCAGCGAAAAGTTTTTGAGGTGCATATCCGCATTGCCAGTCAGAAAACTAAACACAACTATTTCATAGAAATTCACAATATCCAAACCCGGTTGTGCCGAATATTTTCCTATTGCTTTGGCAACTTGTTCGTAAGAGCCTCTGTACTTATGTTCAGTTTGCCGGTCGGTAAGTTGGCACATATCCTCCATGTGCACTGCGGTTTTTTTTACACGGTCTATCCGTTTTGTTATGTAGCTGAGCTCGCCCGATTGCAGGCGCATAAGGCAGTGCGGCACTGTTTCTATTCCTGTAAGTTCAGCCAGATGCATTGTTAAGTCTTCAACCTCCGGAAGCTGCTTGTAGTGTTCTGTGGGAGGTTTCAGGATGTAATTCCCCCACAGTCCTACTAAAGTTAGTTTCCGGCTGCCGGTTTCTCCTTTACCTATTGTAAGTGAAAGTTTAGGTTGTACTCCGGTTACTGTAACTTGACTTCTTATGATTTCGGAAGCAAGTTGATGCATCTGTTCACTCGTGTATTCAAGAAGCGGGGGGGTATCGCTTCCAAACATTTTTTTGCTGCACTTTGTATGAAAGCCAATTTCATTGTCAAGCAAAGTATTGTAACAATATAAACACTTATTCATCATTTTCCGGAGTTAGAGGATGAACAGATACAGCACCGATGCAATCTTTGCAACAAGCCATCAATAACCCCATTCTGTCTCGAACATTGAGCTTCCAGTTTTTTTCGGCAATGTCCAGTAGCCAGCCCTCAGGAATTAATCCATCAAAAAATGAAAAAAGAATATTGCTTTTAAATTCACTCTTTTGCAGCGGCAGAGTTTTACTTACAGCTACGGCATTTACCGAGTTCAGGTAGTTGCTGTCATACATAAACACATATCCGCTTTCGCTTTCTGTGAGTATGCCGGCGAGTTTGTTGTTAAATCTGATTTCCGCCTGTCTCATGTTATTCTGCGTCTGTTTGTTCAATTGCAACAGCGCCCAGCTTCAGTCCGAATAAGCGAAGTACTTGATTCACCTTGTCTACTCGCAGGGTATCTTTCCCCTGTTCAAGATCGCGCACAAACCGAAGACCTACGCCGGCTTTTTCCGCCAGTTCGAGTTGGGTGAGCTTGGCAGCTTTTCGCTCTTGTTTAATAAGATTATATAAGTCCATTTTATACCTGATCGGGTATAAATATACAGAAATGTCTTTAAATTATACCCGATCAGGTATAATTATAGCTAATGTATAGTTTTTTATACCCGGTCGGGTATAATTATGGCTAAAATGTGATATTTTATACCCGATCAGGTATAGTTTAGATGTAATAGAAAGGGGATATGCTGATAAAGAGTTAAAGAAATTGTCGTTCTCAGAAAGCAAAAGTGTAAAAGCGACTGAACAAAGATCAGCTAAACCGAATCGCTTTCACCGGCGATATTCTGCTAACCACCAATGCCGGAAGCAACAACGCCAACTGGCACAATACAAAGGTAACTGCGTTTACCACAAGCACCTGCCACCATTCAATTTGAACTGGCACGCTGCTCAGGTAGTAAGAAGCTTCATCGAGTTTGGCGATGCCGAACTGTTTCTGGAGCACACACAGCCCAAGTCCTAGCAAATTACCAATCAGCATTCCCAATGCAATGAGCTTAGAAGCATGAAGCAGAAACACACGCATAATTTGCCGGTCGGCAGCGCCCATGGCTTTCAAAATACCAATCATTGAGGTACGGTCGAGAATCAAAATCAGCAATGCCGAAATCATATTAATCATGCTTACAAAAAGCATCAGACCAATAATAATCAGCGCATTCACATCAAGCACATCTAACCACGAGAAAATTTGTGGTGTAAGTTCGCGAATGCTCTCGGCGTATAAGTTCACCTCTATTTCGCTGCGTACAGTTTCGGTGGTTTCATCAAGTTTGTCGAAATCGTTCACCAGCACCTCAAACCCGGCAATAGCATTACGGCTCCAGTTGTTCAGTTTTTGTACCTGACGGATATCGCAGAGTATAAACCGGTCGTCAAAACCATCGGTAAGACCGGTTTCATAAATCCCGGCAACTTTAAAAGCGCGCTGTCGGGTTTCGTTTTCGCGCAGAAAATACATTCTGAACTTATCGCCAACATTTAATTTCAGTCGCTTGGCGATAAACCGCGAAATAAGTACCTCGGTTGATGACGAATCCGTATCAGCAGGAAGATTGATGATGCTTCCTTCGCGAAGATTCTGCTTAAAAAAGCTCCAGTCGAAATCGCGGTCAATGCCTTTCAGCACCACGCCCGAAAGCTGATCGCCGGCTTTCACCAACCCGGCTTTTGTGGCATAAACCTGAATGTGGCGGATATTGGGTAGCTTCTTCAGCGCATCAACACTCGCCTGAAACCTGCTCATCGAGTCGGCTTCTAGCGATTCATTGCTGTCGTAGCCGGTAATCTGAATGTGTGAGCCGAAGCCGGTAACCTTTTTGCGAATTTCGCCCTGGAACCCGTTCATCACCGCCAGCGCCAGCAGCATTACGGCCAGTCCGATTGCAATACCTCCCACAGCCACGCGCACAATTGGCCGCGAAATACGCCCCGAAGCCGCTGTTTGCGCAGTCATTCGGCGGGAAATAAGTCGTTCAAAAAGCCAGCGTTCTGCCATGCGGCGGTAAAAATACGGTTTATCGCCTCAGAATGCCGCTGTGTGGTTGCACGATTCTTGTTACTTTTCCGGAATGCAAACACAGGTACGCCTTTTTTCATTTCTTATGCTGTTTTTTGCTGCGGCTCAGTTGCCGGCGCAAATCATTATCCGCCCCAAACAAAACGTTGAAAAAACCGATGCCGATATCCGCACCGGTGCTGAGCGCACAGATGTCTGGATTCCAATACTGCAAGGAAAATCGGTGGCTATTGTAGCTAATCATACCTCGCTGATTGGTAAAACGCATTTGCTCGATACAATGCTGCGCAGCGGCATACGCGTAAAGAAAGTATTTGCACCTGAGCATGGATTTCGCGGTATGGCTGCAAACGGCGAACAGGTAGCTTCTGCAAAAGACGCAAAAACCGGTTTGCCAATTATTTCGCTGTACGGCGAGCATAAAAAGCCAACGGTGAAAGACCTCAAAGGCATTGACATTGTTGTGTTTGATATTCAGGATGTAGGCGTGCGGTTTTACACATACATTTCTACGCTTACCTATGTAATGGAAGCTTGCGCACAGCAAAAGAAAAAACTGATTGTGCTCGACAGGCCCAACCCAAATGGTTATTATGTTGATGGCCCCATTCTTCAGCCCGAATTCAAATCGTTTGTTGGTTTGCATCCGGTTCCGGTTGTGCATGGCATGACAGTCGCCGAGTATGCACGAATGGTGAACGATGAGGGTTGGCTTACTGGCGGCATAAAATGCGATTTGAGCTGGGTGAGTTGCGAAGGCTACACACACAGCGATTGGTATCAGTTGCCGGTTGCGCCTTCGCCCAATCTGCCTAATATGACAGCTGTTTATCTTTACCCTTCGCTTTGCTTTTTTGAAGGGACATTGATAAGTGTTGGTCGCGGAACTGATTTCCCGTTTCAGGTAATTGGTCACCCTGATCTTAAACAGGCACCGTTTAAATTCACCCCTTCACCCCGAACGGGAGCACCCAATCCGCCATACAATGGGCAACTGTGCTATGGTCATGATTTTCGTGATTTTGCCATGATGTATGTGCGCGATTACCGGAAGTTGTATTTGTTTTGGATGATGGGTGCTTACAAGGATATGCCTGATAAAACTAATTTCTTCAATCCTTTTTTCGAAAAGCTTGCCGGTACAGCCGAATTTCGGAAGCAGATTATTGCCGGTACAAGTGAAGACGATATCCGTAAAATCTGGGAGCCTGATCTTGTAAAGTACAAACAGATTAGGAAGAAATACCTGCTTTACAGTGATTTTGAGTAACAGCAGGTATTTAAACCATGTTGGCACAGATGTTTTGAGTAACTTAGCACCATCTCACCTTAATTTAACACATGAAAAAAATCCTTACCCTACTTTGCGGTATTGCCGCAACGTTGACCCTCAACGCACAAATTATCTTTCAGGAAGATTTTGACGGAATCGGCGGTCCGATTTCAGGCGGTCCCGGAACCTACACCTTCCCTGCCGGTTGGTTACTCCGTAATGTTGATAACCGTGCTCCGGATGTGGGAGTTGCTTATGTAAATGATGCTTGGGAGCGTCGCGAAGATTTCTCATTCAATGTTGCAGACTCTTGCGCATTCAGCACTTCATGGACAAATCCCGTAGGTGTTGCAGATGACTGGATGTGGACACCGTTAATTGCTTTGCCGGCCAATTGTGTGCTGAGCTGGAATGCGGTAGCCTATGATCCGCAATATCCTGATGGCTATGAAATCCGCATCATGACCGCCGCACAAGGCCCGCCAACCGGTAGCAACGGTGTTCTCGGAAACCAGGTTTCTAATTCAACGCAGATATTTTCGATTGCTGCGGAGAACACAACCTGGACATCGCGCTCGGTTAACCTGAATGCTTATGCCGGACAGTCTGTATATATTGCTTTCCGCAACAACAGCAATAACATGTTTCTCCTGCTGATTGATGATATCAAATTAGAAGTACAAGTGAACCACGATGCGGAAGTAACAGTTGTTGATACTGTTTCTCAGTACACACGAATTCCGCTTGAACAGGTAACCGCAATGCCGCTTGTGGCTAACATTCGCAACAATGGTTTGCAAGCCATTACCAATGTTCGTCTCAAAGCTGATGTTTTGAATGCCAGCAATACAGTTGTTTACACAACAACAAGTGCCCCGGTTGCTTCGCTTGCTTCGGGTGGTGTTGCTACATTCAATGCGGGCAGCTTTACACCTACAGCAGAAGATGTTTATATTTTCCGCTTCACTCCGCTGATCAACGAAACGGATATTGTACTCACAAACGATACAAATTTTTGGGGACAAGCCATTTTGATTTCAGATTCAACCTATGCCCGTGATGACAACTTCGTAACAGGAGGACTTGGTATTGGAGCCGGAAACGGTGGATATATTGGCCAGACTTTTGAAATCACAACAACAACTGTACTGACATCAATTACATCTTATGTTACTTCAGGCTATACCGGCCGTCCTTATGCGCAGGTTGTTTATAATACATTGGCTAACGGTACACCAAACACAATTATCGCAAGCACCGATACCATTGCTTATGTAAATGACAGTGCCAATACATACACAATTCCGATGAGCGGTCAGGTGATTCTTAATCCGGGAACTTATGTAGTTTGCGGTGTTGAATTTACCAACGACAGTACACTTCAGCTTGGTCAAACCAACGAGATTTATTCAACCGGAAAAATCTGGATCAACTGGCCAACTTCTCCTTTCGGAGGCTGGGCAAAGATCGAGCAGTTTGGCGTACCCAACTTTAACAAACCTTTCGTGTTGCGTCCGAATTTCGGCCCGAACTGTGTACTCAATGCACCCACCGCATCAGCCACAAACAACACGCTTGCTTCTTGCGGCGGTTGCAATGATGGTGAAGCTACAGCAGCAGTTAGCGGCGGTGCATCTCCGTTTACCTATCTCTGGAGCAATGGTGATACATCAATGATTGCCGACAGCCTGCTGCCCGGCACGTACACCGTAACAATTACTGATGCAAACGGTTGTTCGGATACTGCTTCAGTGCTTATTAACTTCACCACAGGAATCACCGAGGCTTCTGTAAACGGTATTAATGTATATCCCAACCCCAGCAATGGTGAGTTTGTTCTGGTATATAATTTTGCTGATGTTACTGATGCCACAATCATTATCACCAACGTACTCGGAGAAACAGTATTCAGCACACAAGCGCAAGGATTGCTTAAAGGCAACTATCCTGTTTCGCTCAAAGGCTATGCTGCCGGTGCATATCTGGTTCGCGTGGTAACAACCACCGGAGTTCAGGTAATTCCCGTACAAGTTCAGTAATAAAAAGAGCGATAAGCAGAGCGAAAATTGAGAGCGAGAGCGAGAATGAGAGCGAAATATTCGCATCATCCTCGCTCTCGCTTTGTTTTCTCGCTCTGTTTAAACCTATTGCATACAAGTGCGTCAAACGAGTTCTCCCGGAAAATTGTAACTTGCTCTTGTACATGAAAAAACACCTCCTCATTATCCTCGCCTTCGCAAGTTCATTGCTGGCGCAAGCGCAGGCTCCTACCTGGGCAAACGATGTCGCTCCCATCTTCTACAACAACTGCACACGTTGCCATAACTCAAACGGTATTGCCCCCTTTTCGCTGATGACCTATGCTGATGCGATGCAGGTTACACAAAGCATACAAACTTCTGTGCAAAGCCGCACAATGCCACCCTGGCCACCAGATCCGGCTTATCAGCGGTTTACGCATGAACGGTTGCTTTCGGCACAGGAAATTCAAACTATTGTTGATTGGGTCGATAGCGGAGCAGTAGCCGGTAATCTTTCTCAGGCACCAGCTCCTCCCGTTTATACCAGTAATTCGCAAATGCCCAGTCCCGATCTGGTTTCGCAAATGCCGCTTTACACCGTAAACGCTTCAGCTGATTTGTATCGCTGTTTCGTAATGCCTTCCGGATTGACAAACGATGAGTTCATTACCAAAGTAGAAGTGTTGCCGGGCAACAGAAGTATTGTGCACCACGCTCTTATTTATCAGGATGTAGCCAATACCTGTGTGAATCTCGACAATGCTGATCCTGGTCCCGGATACACCAGTTTTGGAGGTGTTGGGTCGTTTACGGCAACATTAGTAACAGGCTGGGTGCCCGGACAAGGAATGTATGAATTGCCCGCCGGCATGGGTATTCGTTTGCAGGCCAACGCAAATATCATTATGCAAATTCATTATCCCGCCGGAACATTCAATCAGCTCGACAGTACACAGGTGCGTTTTACTTTCGCCAGCGGAACTGTGCGCGATGTTACGTTAGATCCGGTTCTTAACTATTGGTCAACACTCACCAACGGTCCGATAAACATTCCGCCCAATGCTACGCGTAATTACCATGCACAATACACCGTTCCGTCTGATGTTACCGTGCTAACGGTTGCCCCGCACATGCACCTGATCGGGCGCACGATTAAGTCGTATGCAATAGATCCGAATGGCGATACGATTCCCTTTATCAATATTCCGGACTGGAACTTTCACTGGCAGGGTTTTTATAATTTCCGACAGCTTATTCGTGTGCCTGCCGGAAGCGTGGTTCATGCAGATGCATTCTATGATAACACCTCGAATAATCCGTGGAATCCCAGCTTCCCGCCAATACAGGTGAATGCAGGAGAAGCAACCAACGATGAAATGCTGGTGGTTTATTTTGCCTACATGCCTTATCAAATTGGCGACGAAAACATTATCGTTGATTCAACACTAATTTCAGGCAATGCAGAGTTGATTTCGCCCGAACTTCCGGTTCAAACGCCGCAGCTTTATGCGCCGTATCCGGTTCCTGCAAACGGGCTTGTGAACTTCTCCTACTTCTTGCCACAAGCGGGCCGAACCACACTCGAAATTATAGATGCTCAGGGACGAACGGTTGTTGTAGTAAAACAAGGAGAACAGGCTGCCGGGTATCATCAGCTTAGTTATGATTTAACCGGATTAGCAGCAGGAAATTATTTTGTAAAACTGCAACAGGGCGAGTCTGTAAGAACAAAGCCTGTTCTGAAGAATTAAGAGGCTTTTTAACGAACTAAAAATGGCGAATCCTTTTGGGTCGCCATTTTTTATGTTATTTATTTAAACGGTTACTGTGCAGACTTTTTGAATTCAATCATGGAAATTCCGGCCACAATGAAAAATTCGCCCGCAAAATAAATCATTCCCCATCTCGTAATGCCTGGTTGAAAAAACAACATCCATACATTCATTACAATCACATACAGTAAATTGGCTGATGCAATAATACGCATAAGCATTCGCCACGAAGATGGGAAGCGCAGATAGCAAGTAAGCGAATACACGGCATACAACACCGGTGCAATACACAACAGATAAAGTGTTTGTGCCGGCACACCGAAAAAGGATTCAAATTGTGCAAGTAATACGCCGGTAAGCAATGCTGTAACAACAGCGCCGATACTGTCGATCAGAAATAATTTTCGCGGGTCAATTTGTTTAATCATGTTTTACGATTTAGTTATAAAAAAAGGGCTGCCATTTGGCAGCCCTGTATGGTTAGTGGATTCGTCCCGGATACTCTTTCAGCGCGGCATCCAAACATTCCATCGCGTTTTTCAGATCATCCAGATTGAGCACGTAGGCCAAGCGAACTTCATTGCTGCCTGCTCCGGGAGTTGAGTAAAATCCGGTTGCAGGAGCCAGCATTACGGTTTGTCCGTTGTGGTTAAACGATTCGAGTAACCACTGACAGAATTTATCTGCATTGTCAATCGGCAAACGGGCAATGCAGTAGAATGCGCCGCTCGGATTGGGGCAATAGACGCCTTCCATTTTGTTGAGTGCATCAATCAGAAAGTTGCGGCGAGCGGTGTAGTCGGCTTTCACTTCATCGAAATACGATTGCGGTGTGTCGAGCGCAGCTTCAGCGCCAATCTGCCCGAAAGTAGGCGGACTTAACCGCGCCTGAGCAAATTTCATAGCGCCGGCCATCACGTCTTTATTCTTCGAAATCAATGCGCCGATTCGCGCTCCGCAAGCACTGTAGCGTTTTGAAATAGAGTCGAGCAGTACAATATTGTTATCGGCACCGGTAAGGTGCATTACCGATACATATTGTTTTCCGTCGTAACAAAACTCGCGGTAAACCTCATCACTAAGCAGGAAGAGATCGTATTTGATAACGAGTTCTTTGAGTGCTTCCAGTTCTTCGCGGGTGTAGAGGTAGCCGGTAGGATTACCCGGATTGCAAATCATAATGCCGCGGGTGTTGGGAGTAACCAGCTTTTCAAATTCGCTGATCGGTGGCAATGCAAATCCGGTTTCGATGGTTGAGCGGATGGGTTTTACAACTACATCGGCTGCGCACGAAAATCCATTGTAATTGGCATAAAACGGCTCCGGAATAATAATCTCATCGCCGGCATTGAAACAGGTCATCATGGCTATTTCAATAGCTTCTGAGCCGCCGGTGGTAATCATAATATCCTCAAACTGTACCGGCATGTTAAACGACTGGTAATAGCCGGCCAATTTGCGGCGGTAGCTTTCGATACCGGCCGAGTGCGAATATTCGATTACAGAAATATCTGAATTGCGAATGGCATTCAGCATTACTTCCGGTGTTTTAATGTCGGGCTGACCAATGTTGAGGTGATACACCTTGCGGCCTTCGCGTTTGGCTTGTTCGGCATAAGGAACAAGTTTGCGGATCGGTGAAGGCGGCATGCTGTGCGCCTTGGCTGAGATTGTTGGCATAGAGTACTGCGCTTTCCGGTTACGGATGTTGACGTTTCAATTTGAGTTGCCAAAGTTCGTCAAAATTTTGCGCTGCCAAACGTTTACTTCTTGTTTTTGGGTTTCAGCACTACGGCTTTAAATGTTAGCAGGGCCGGATTGTTGAGTGCGTTGGAGGTGACCGTTACTGTACGCTCCTGCCTGTCAATGGCACTTTTGGAATCAAAAGTGACTACAATGCTGTCGGTTGCATTCGGCATTACCGGCTTTTTCGGGAATTCAACTTTTGTGCATTCGCATTGCACTTCGGCCTTTGCAATAACAAGCGGCGAGCTGCCTGTATTGGTAAATACGAACGAATGCTTTACTACTTCGCCCTGACGAAGAAAGCCGAAGTTGTGCTTGGTTTCTTTGAATTTAATTTCGGGTTCGGCCGCCGTTCTGAAGGCGGTTAATACAAGTAAAACCGGGAGTATAAAAAGCACGTGTCTCATGGCACTAATTTAAATGATCTAAAGCAAGAATGCTGCCAGATATATTGCAATAAAAAACGGGCGCTGCTCACCAACAAAGCAGCGCCCGTAAGGGGATGTAACCAAACTTATATTTTAGGTTTTGCAGTAGTTGTTGCAGGAGTAGTTGTTGCTGCCGCTGCTTTAGGCTTCTGTGCTGATGTAGCTGCTTTTTTCACGAGTGGCTTACCTGCTGCTTTTCCGGGAGCCGGTTTTGCTGTTGTTGTACTTGTTGCAGCCGGTTTGGAAGCGGTTGCAGCTGGTTTTGATGCATCGGTTCCGGCTTGCGTTGTTTGTTTTGGGGCTGCTTCTGCAGCAGCTGCGGCTTTAACATCACCTTTCAGGTGGAGTACTACATCGCCGTCGCGGTTGTTTGATTGAACAGTAATCGCTTTGTCCTGAATTCCCATTTTACCGGCACTGTTAAATGTAACGGTAATTGTACCGGTTTTGCCGGGTGCAATGGGTGTTTTGGGATATTGCGGATCAGTACAGCCGCAGGTTACCAGCACATTGGTGATAATGAGCGGCTGCTTTCCTTTATTGGTAAATGTAAATTCCCGGGTCACTTTATCGCCCTGTGTAATTGCACCAAATTCTATGGTTTCGGCAGTGAACTCCATAACAGGAGCATTGGGGTCTAAACTTGAACTGGAGGTGGGTTGTGCAAATGCTGTAACCGAACCAAAAATGAACAAGGCAAAAGAGAGGAGCTTTTTCATGTTGTTTTATGTTTGTTGCTTTTTTTTCAGAGCAAGGATCAGGCCAGATTTTGTTAATTCCGGAAAATCAAAAATCAAGTAAATGTTATTTAGACTTCTGTTTGCTGCGAGAACAATGGACCTGCAGGTGTTTTTATTTTGGTTGAGTTAGTATCGCGGAATACCGTTTGTTGGCATTACCGGTGGACTGGGTTTGTAAACAGGAATAATTACAGGTGCTTGTTGCGCCGGCGAAGAAGTTGGAGTTGATTTATTGGCTACAGGAGTCGGTTTTGCTGCCGTTTGGGGCATTGTATCAGACACCACTACAGTTGGGCAGATTGTTGTTTTCAAATTTGGTTCAACAATACCTGTTAAGTGCAATACAACTTCACCATCGCGGTTGTTTGACTTTACAAAAAACATTTTGTCCTGTTTGCCACTTTTGTTTGCTGTATTGTAGGTTACTTTAATTGTACTTGTTTTACCGGGAGCGACAGGGTTTTTGTCATAGATCGCGGGACTACAGGAACAAGTTGAAATAACATGCTGAATCATTAAGGGTTGTTTGCCGGTGTTGGTAAATACAAATTCGCGGGTAATTATTTCTCCGGCAGTTACAATGCCAAAATCAATAGAATCGCTATTGAACTTTATAACCGGAGCTTTGGGATCTACGTTTGAACCGGCTTGAGCAAATCCTGTAACTGAGCTTAAAATAAATAATACGAGGGGAAGAAATATGTTCATAGCGACAGAGTTTGATCGTAGTTAATTTCGATCAATTATCAAGCCATGTTCTGGTAATTCGATTAATTTCAGATAAAAAGAAAGAGGAACTACATTTCTGTAATTCCTCTTTCTTTTGAAAGAATGTTATGGATTACGGAAGCACATTACCTTTTATTTTTACTTCAAAAGGTGTAGCTGCGGCGTTGGTTTGTACCATAATCTTTTTATCAAACATACCTACACGTGTTGATGTATCGTATTTGACTTTAAAAGATGCTGTTCCGCCGGGAGCAATAGGTTCTTTCGACCAGCTTTCGGAGAGAATAGTGGTACAACCGCATTGTCCTTTTACGCTTTGAACAACAAGCGGTGCGTTGCCGGTGTTTGTGAATTTGAATTCACAAATGGCTTCGCTGTCTTTGCGGATATTGCCCATATCAATTACATTTTTTTCAAATGTAATTGCGGGAGTTCCGCTTTCCTGCTTTGCGGTGCCGGCGCTGATCGCCATTCCGGCAGCAACAAAGAGTAAAAGGAGTGCTTTTTTCATGTGATCAAAAGATCAAGTAGTATGCCAGATTAGAATCCGCCGCCGGTATTCACCGGAGCACCGCTTGCGGGTGATGTGCCGGGAGCCGGGAACGGTGTTTCTGCCGGAGGTGCTTCTACCACACCTTTGATTTTAAGAATAGCGGGCTGGTCTTTACCCTGGAACATTACAGTTACCTGCTTTTCAAAAGGACCTACACGCTGGGTGTCGTAACGTACTTTGATAGCAACTGTTTTGCCGGGCATAATTGGCTCTTTCTGGTACTCAGGAACGGTACATCCGCAAGAACCGGTAGCGCTCTGAATCACGAGGGGCTCTTTGCTGGTATTGCTAAGATTGAATGTGCAATACGGGTCAGCACCTTTTTTAATGGTACCGTAGTCATGCACCATTTTATCAAACTTGTAACCGAGATCGGCAGTTGATGTGCCTTTGTCAGCAGCAGTTGTTGCAGCAGGTGCCTTTGTGGTTGCCGGTTTTTGAGCCGGTTTGCTGGCTGTGGTTGCAGCAGCTGGTTTCTGAGCCGGTTTGCTGGCGGTTGTGGCTGCGGGAGCTTGTGCATTTGCTACTGTAAAGCCAGCAGCAAGAAGAGCAATGGTGAATAGCTTTTTCATATTGAAAGCGGTTTCAAAAGTGTTGGAATGGTTGACTTTAGAATTTGGGAGTAGCTTTTGGCATTACCGGGGGGGCGGCTTTAGGTGCAGAGGCAGGAACCGGTGCAGCTTTTGTAGTGGCCGGGGCTGTTGTACCTTTTGGTGTAGATGCGGGAGCCGGTGCAGGTGTTGTGCCTGTTGCCGGTGCAGGAGCCGATTCAACGGTGCCTTTCATGTGCAACACAATAATTTTATCGGTATCGTAAGTAATGGTAACGGTTTTGTCTTGTACGTTCAGTTTACCGGCTGAGTTGAAAGTAACTTTAACAATTCCTGTTCCGCCCGGTTTAATCGGTTCTTTTGAATATTCAGGAACTGTACAGCCGCATGAACCCTGTGCATTGTTGATGATGAGAGGTTCTTTACCGGTATTGCGGAAACGAAACTCGTGCGTTACCACTTCACCCTGCTTGATGGTGCCAAAGTTAAACTCGGTCTGGTCGAAAGACATAACCGGGGCTGTGGGGCGATCCATTGTTGATGTGGCAGGAGCCTGCGCCAATGCCGGAGCAGTAAATCCAAAAAAGAGAGCAGCGAGTAAAAACAGCTTTTTCATTTTGTATGTGTTGTACTTGTGTGTATTGGTTCGTTTTAGAATTACACCTGAAAACAGCATAAACCGTGCCAAAATACAACCAAAATGGCCGTAAAATTCCTTAGTTTTGTCTTCCTTTTTCAGGCTACAATAACGAAGGTAAAACAATGTACGAAATTCCCAAAACTTACGAGCCGCAATCGGCAGAACAAAAATGGTATCAGTGGTGGATGGATAACGGTTTTTTCCGTTCTGTCCCCGATGAACGTGAGCCTTACACCATTGTCATTCCCCCCCCCAACGTTACCGGGGTACTGCACATGGGCCACATGCTCAATAACACCATTCAGGATGTGCTCGTTCGACGTGCCCGTATGCAAGGGAAAAATGCCTGCTGGGTACCCGGCACCGACCATGCTTCTATTGCTACAGAAGCCAAGGTTGTTAAGCTGCTTGCCGATCAGGGGATCAAAAAACAAGACCTTACACGCGAGGAATTCCTCAAACAAGCTTTTGCATGGAAAGATAAATACGGCGGAATCATTCTCGAACA
>CALRTD020000009.1:0-23369 GCA_943371015.1 Synechococcus sp. UW140
AGTTATGCCTCCAGTACATTTTCTAATGAAACATCAACCAGAAAACGTCCGTGCAGCAGGCGGCGGCCAATAAGCACGGGATAACGCATGTTGCCTCGGTCGGAAAGTGAAACGATGCTTTTAATAGTGCGTGAACCCATGCGGATACGCGTCCGCACAATGTAGCGCAACTCTTCTTCGCCAAACGAGTTGCGCACCTGCTTGCGGTCGAACTCGCTGAAGCGGTGTTCACGACCCTGATATTCGGGATGCGTTTCATCGAGCAAACGGAACACCAATATGCCGCTTTCGATGCGGACATGACTGCAATGCAGCGCAGTTGTGTAAGCACCGGTGTCCAGCTTGGCGGTTAAGCCAAACAGGCCGAGATCAGGAAAATCAACCTTTTCGCGGCGACCGGCGGTTAATTTCGGGCGTTCGCGTTTTTTCTTTTTTCGCGGCTTGCCGGCAAATTGGTCGGGTGTTTTGCTCCACATAGATGCGCTGTGTTTTACGAAGATAGGTTTGAGCAGCAGTGTAAACAACAGTCAAAAGTTAAAATTATTTCTCCGGGTAACTTGCGGTGATGTACAAAGCGGTGATTTCACCAACACACATGATCTCGTGCTGATCGGAATCAGTAAAAAGATCAGCAAATGCAATTTACCTTTGAGCACTATGCGCAACGCCGATTACCTCATTGCCGGACAAGGACTTTCAGGAAGCATTCTGGCATTAACACTGTTACGTGCCGGAAAAACGGTGCATGTAATTGATGTGCCTGAGCTTTCGGGCAGTTCGCGGGTGGCGGCCGGAATCTACAATCCGTTTAATTTCCGGCGCATGATCAATACCTGGGAGGCTGAGCAGATTGCGCCTTTTGCCAAAGCATTTTATCAGGAAGCCGAAAAGCAGCTTGGCGTTTCGTTTCACCTCAGCCGGCCGGTTTGGAAAATTCTGGCCGATGCCGGTGAACGCGCACTCTGGGAAAAATCATGTGCAGAACGCACCGGACTTTTTGCAGAAAGCAACATCCTGCACGATCCGCTGCCCGGCATTGTGCATGCGCCGCACGGAATTGGTGCTGTGCGCGGTTCCGGAAGTATAGACACGGTTGCTTTTATAACCGCGGTTAAAAACCTGCTTCGCAGCACCAACTCGCTTACCGAATCGGTTTTCGACTACGCACAGCTCAGCATACAACCCGGCGGCGTTTCGTATGCCGGGCAAATTACGGCGCGGCAGTTTGTAAATTGTCAGGGGCACATCGCCGCGCAATCCGATTTGTTTGCTTTTCTCCCGCTGCGCACCATGAAAGGCGAAGTGCTTCACCTCCACATTCCGCAGCTCGAAACCGATGCCGTGCTTAACCGCGGAGCGTACCTGCTGCCGCTTGGCGCGGGACGTTTCATTTGCGGCGCAACTTACGATGCCGGCAAAACCGATGAACAAATTACTGATGCTGCGCAAACCGAAATGCTCGGGAAGCTAACCAAATTTATTACCGTGCCCGTAACTGTTGAGCGGCAGCTGGCCGGTGTAAGGCCGGCGGTTAAAGACCGGCGACCGCTCCTGGGCAAACATCCTGCATACCCTGAACTGGCTGTGTTTAACGGTATGGGCAGCAAAGCAGTAATGCATGCGCCGTGGCTGGCCGAACAGCTTGTTGCGCATCTCGAAACAGGAAGCGATTTACCCGCAGAAGCCAACCTGAATCGCTTTACACGAAATGATAAAAATTAGACAGCAATTTGTTGTGGAAAATCGCTGTACTTTGCATCATCTGTGAAATCATTCGTCCGATAAATCGGAATTACCTATGAAAAATTCTTCTTCTGTGCCGGATTCCGGCATTCCTGTTTCACCGGCATTTCAATCGTCTCGCGCTGCGCGATGGTTAATTGCGGTTGTAATTGCGGTTGCAGGTGCGGCCTGGTTTTTTTCGCAATCAAATGCTAATGCAGAACCTATGCTCAATTTTAAACCCGGCAACGATTATGCTGCCGATTGGAAGCGAGTTGATTCACTCACCGATGAAGGGTTGTATAAATCGGCGCTCGAATTAACGAATGCCATTCATGTAAAAGCTAAACAAGAAAAGAACGATGCTCAGCAGGTAAAAGCACTGATCTATCGCTTCCGGCTTTCGCAAACATTTGAAGAATACAGTGAGCAAAAAGCCATCAACGATTTGCGCGCTGAGATTATCGCCGCCGAATTTCCGGTGAAACCGGTGCTGAATTCGGTACTCGCAGCTTCCTACTGGAGTTACTATGAGCAAAACCGCTGGAAGTTTGCAGAACGCAGCAATATCGCCGGGAATAAAGAAGATGATATTGCTACCTGGGACTTAAAAACCCTTGTTGAGCATACCATCGCTGCCTACGAAGCATCATTGCAGAATGCCGACAGCCTGCAGCGCGTTGGGCGCGAAGTTTTTGTGCCGGTAATGGAAGAAGGTGATGCCGATGCTAATGCATTACGACCAACGCTGTATGATTTTCTTGTACACCGCGCCATTGATTTTTACAGCAATGAAGAAGCCGGTGTAACTCGCCCGGCCGAACGTTTTGTACTCGATCAGGATGCCTATTTCGGCCGTGCGGCAGATTTTGTAAAACTCAGTGCAACAACCCGCGATTCGCTGGAGATGAAGTTTTATGCATTCCGCCATTACCAAAATCTGCTGGCTTTCCGGTTGAGTGATAAAGCAAATGCAGATGCTTTTGTAGATGCAGATCTCAAACGCATCGGGTTTGTGTATGCCAACAGCATCAGTGATCTCAGAGATAGTTTGTATGCAGATGCGCTTTCGCAACTTGCCGCATCGTACTCTTTTTCGCCGATTTCAACCGATGTAATGTATGCGCTTGCCCGCTACTACCAAAGTAAATCAGGCAACGGCGATAAAAAAGACAGCAATGCGCCTGAGCGCGACTATTTGAAAAAAGCGGTTGAAATTTGTGTTGAAGCACAAAAACGTCATCCGAAATCGCAAGGTGCAGCTAATTGTCTGGCACTCGAAAAAGAAATTAAACAAGCATCGCACACATTCAATGGCGAACTTGTTGTATTGCCCAACGAGCTTTCTAAAGTTCGTGTTGAGTGGAAAAACCTCAATAAGCTTTACTTCCGCATTGTAGCTGACAAAGCCGATGTGTTTAATCCCGAAGATTTCGAATCGCAGCGCGAACGCATTGCCGATTATGTAAAGCGCAAACCAATAACAAGCTGGGAACAGCCGTTGCCCAACGATGGCGATTATCTTACGCACAGTGCCGAAATCAAAGTGCCGGCTTTGCCGCACGGCTCATACATTCTTCTCGCATCTGCAAAGCCTGATTTTCCGGTTGATTCCAATATCATTTCAGAAGGAAATCTCATTGTATCTGAATTAAGCAACACCAGCCGCAGACTCGAAAACGGGTACGAAGAAATTCTTGTGCTCAACAAAAAAACCGGTGCACCAATGGCCGGAGTTACAGCAAATGTTTGGCAGCAGGAGTACAGCTACATTACACGTCGCTATGGCTATAAAAAGATAGAAACACTCAAAACAACATCAGCCGGTTTTATAACAATTGCTCCGCGATCATCAAACGGTGCCAGCTGTGTGGTTGAACTCATCAGCGGGAAAAACCGCTCGTTTACAGAGAATTTCTATCTCTACAAATACAATCGCGAACCCAAGCGAATGCGTGAGCAAACTTTTTTCTTCACCGATCGCTCTATTTATCGCCCCGGTCAAACGGTGTATTTCAAAGCAATAATGTTGCAAACCGATGGCGACAAACACAGTTTGATTGTTAATCGTAAATCAACAATCAAACTTATTGACGCCAATTACCAGGATGCCGGATATCTAGAACTTACGAGCAACAAATACGGATCAATAACCGGCTCGTTTGTGCTTCCGATGTCGGGAGTTACCGGCCAATATCACCTGCAGGGCGATTACGGTTCCGAATATTTCTCGGTAGAAGAATACAAACGTCCGAAGTTTGAAGTAAAAACCAATCCGGTAAAAGGCTCGTTCCGACTGAATGAAAAAATTGAAGTAACCGGAACGGCAAAAACCTATTCGGGAGCAGTTGTTGATAATGCTGAAGTGCAGTACCGTGTTGTGCGCAGTGTCAGTTATCCGTGGTGGTGGTACCAGTGGTATCGCGGTGGCTGGGGGCGCGATGCAGAGGCAGAAATTGCTTCGGGAAAAGTAATGACCAACGATACCGGTGGTTATGTAATTCCGTTTACCGCTTTGCCCGATCGCACCATTTCGCGCAAGAGCAGTCCAACATTTAACTATACCATATATATAGATGTAACCGACCAGAGCGGCGAAACGCAAAGCACACAGTCGTATGTAAATGTTGGCTACAAAGCGTTAAACGTCAGCATCGGAGTAGGTGAGCAATACAGCCAGCAGGATACTTCGGGCATTCCAATCTCCGTCAGCAATTTAATGGGAACGCCCGAAGCGGCGCAGGTACAAGTTAGTGTTGTAAAGCTTACAGCGCCGCAACGCAACTATCGCGATCGCCTCACGCCCGAATGCGACAAGCAGCTTTATACCGAAGCCGAGTGGTTTGCCATGTTCCCCAACGATCCGTATAAAGATGAAAACCTGATTCGCAACTGGAAACAGGGCGAAACGGTTTTCACAAAATCTATTGCTTCTGATAAAGACAAGCGAATAATGCTTGCCGGCAAAGAAAAATGGAAGCCCGGTGTTTACCGGATTGATGCTGTTACCAAAGACAAGTTTGGTGAGGAAGTAAAAGAAACACGCTACTTCACACTGTTCAGCGAAACATCGAAAGTTGCGCCTGAATCTGAAAAACCATTTTGGTTTGAACCGCTCAAAGCAAGCTGCAAGCCCGGCGAGAAAGCTGTTTTCCTGATGGGTACAACAGCAAAAGATGTTCAGGTGCTTTACGAAATTGAACACCAGAACCAAACTGTGAGCCGGCAGTGGATGAAGCTAAGCAACGAACAAACCCGCATCGAAATTCCGGTTGAAGAAAAACACCGCGGTAATTTTGCCGTGCATGTACTGATGATGGTGAACGGCCGCGTATTTCACCAGGATCAGGTGATTTATGTAGGCTGGGAAAGCAAAGCGCTCGATATTTCATTCGCCACATTCCGCGATAAACTGCAGCCCGGAAAGCCGGAAGAATGGAAGCTTACCGTAAAAGGGTTGAACGGCGAAAAGATGATGGCCGAAATGGTGGCTGCGATGTACGATGCTTCGCTCGATGCATTCCGTTCGCATAGCTGGGATTTCAGTTTGTGGCGCAGCTCATACGGCGCACATTACTGGAACACGTCAAACACTTCTCAACTACGTAATTCATCGTTCTGGATGGGCGAGGGTTGGTACACCGGACTTTCGTATCACTTTAGAGAATACGATCAGTTAAATATGTTTGGATTTTATCTGAGCGGAGGAATAGGTTATGGCTATATGGGAATGGGTGCAGGTGCACCGGGAATGTATGCTGATAGTGCAGTGTTGCAAGAAAATCTGGATGATGTACAAAACAGAAAGTCGGCACCGGCACCGGCTACTGCAACAAAAGCATTAGAAAGACGTGAAGATGTAAAGAGCAAAGCTCTTGCAGAAGAACAGTCCGCAGCAAAACCCGAAGAACCGAAAAGCGGTGATCAGGAAGCAACAGAAACCGGAGGCCTAACACAAGTGAAAGCCCGTACCAATTTGGGTGAAACAGCATTCTTCTTCCCGCAGCTTGAAACAGATGCAGAAGGAAATGTAGTGCTCAAATTCACCGCTCCCGAAGCCCTAACCCGCTGGCGTTTCATGGCTTTCGCGCATACCGAAGACTTGCACTATGCTCAGGTTTCGCGCGAGGTAGTTACTCAAAAAGAATTGATGGTAATGCCCAATGTTCCGCGTTTCCTGCGCGAGAATGATAAAGTAACCATCACCGCAAAAATTGCCAACCTTGCTGATAAAGACCTCAGCGGAACTGCACAACTCATGCTGTTTGATGCACTGAGCATGAAGCCCATTGATGTGCAACTTGGCAACACCAATGCAACGGTAAGTTTTGCGGCCAAAAAAGGACAAAGTACCGCTGCTGCCTGGTCACTCAGCATTCCCGAGGGCATTGGTGCTGTGCAGTATCGCATTGTAGCTGTAGCCGGCAATTTCAGCGATGGCGAAGAAGCCGCATTGCCCGTGCTTTCTAACCGCATGCTGGTTACTGAAACACTGCCGCTGCCGATTAACGGCGGACAAACCAAAAACTTCCGTTTCGAGAAACTGCTGGCATCGGGCAAGGGTTCATCAACACTGCGCAGTCATCGTTTAACGCTTGAGTTCACTTCAAATCCGGCATGGTACGGCATTCAGTCGCTGCCGTATCTGATGGAGTATCCGTATGAATGTGCGGAACAAACGTTCAGCCGTTTTTATGCGAACAGTATTGCTACACACGTAGCTAATTCATCGCCCCAAATCCGTGCAGTATTTGATGCGTGGAAGAACCAATCGCCCGATGCGTTCCTGAGTAATCTCGAAAAAAATCAGGAACTCAAAGCGCTCATGCTTGAAGAAACACCATGGGTGCTTCAGGCAAAAGACGAATCGGAACGCAAGCGCCGTGTAGGTATGCTGTTTGAAGTGAACCGCATGTCAGCCGAGCAGGATCGCTCACTGCGACAGCTTCGCAAAATGCAGGTGAGCAACGGCGGCTGGCCCTGGTTTGAAGGAATGCCGGATGATCGTTACATCACGCAGCACATCATTACCGGCATGGGTCATCTTGATCATCTGGGCATAAAATCAGTGCGCGATGATCGTCAGACCTGGGACATGGTGAAAGACGGTGTTCGTTATCTCGACAATCGTATTGTTGAAGATTTGCGTGATATCCGCAAGTACGATAAAGACTACAAAAAGAATAATCACCTCGGCTATCTTCAGGTGCAATACCTCTATGCGCGAAGCTATTTTGCGGATATTGAAATGAACAAAGATGCCAAGGAAGCTTTCGATTATTTCTTTGCGCAGTCGCAACAGTTTTGGCTTAAACAGCCGCGCTATATGCAGGGCATGCTTGTGCTTGCACAGCACCGTTATGCCGATAAAAAGACACCTGTTTCGATCATGAAATCGCTGAAAGAAACAGCGCTCACGAACGAAGAAATGGGCATGTACTGGAAAGAAAGTAGCGGCTGGTACTGGTATCAGGCACCCATTGAAGCGCATGCGGTAATGATTGAAGCATTCGACGAAGTGAGCAACGACCAGAAATCAGTTGATGCGCTGCGCGTGTGGCTGCTCAAAAACAAACAAACCAACGACTGGAAAACCACCAAAGCCACCGCCGAAGCCTGCTACGCACTTCTGCTCCGCGGCACCGATTTGCTGGCTACAGAGTCTGACGTGAGCATTGTAATCGGCAACATGCCGGTTGATCCGAAGAAGCTTGACTCACCTGTTGAGGCAGGAACCGGTTACTTCAAAACATCGTGGAGCGGTACAGAGATCAAGCCCGAAATGGGCAGCATCAAAGTAAGCAAAGCCGGTCCGGGCGTATCGTGGGGAGCTGTTTACTGGCAGTATTTCGAGCAGCTCGATAAAATTACTCCGGCACAGTCGCCGCTACAGGTGAAAAAGCAATTGTATCGTGTGCGTAACACAACATCAGGCCCGGTGCTGGATGCAATTACAGAAGGCACAGTGCTGAAACCCGGCGATAAAATTCGAGTGCGCATAGAGCTTCGCAATGATCGTGAAATGGAATATGTTCACCTCAAAGACATGCGTGCATCGGGCTTTGAGCCGGTGAATGTGCTTTCGCGCTATAAATATCAGGATGGTTTCGGTTATTACGAAAGCACCCGCGATGCGGCTACCAATTTCTTCATTGGCTTCTTGCCCAAAGGTGTGCATGTGTTTGAATACCCGCTGGTAGTTGCACACGCCGGCGATTTCTCGAACGGCATAACGACAGTGCAGTGTATGTATGCGCCCGAATTTGCAGCGCATAGTGCTGGTGTTCGGGTTACGGTGCAGCGGTAGAAAAGTTCAATTGATAAAAAAACAGGCAAGTGAATTCGTTTCACTTGCCTGTTTTCATTTTTTCTTCGGCACAAACACTTCAACTTTTACATTGTCAATCAGCAATTTTGTTCCTCCGGCATTCCAAATTGTTGCGGTGAGTGTATCGCTGCTGTGTAAAATCACCGGCGTAATAAAATCCGCATGAATGTGTTTCCAGTTGCCGGTATTCAGAGTTGCTGCAGTATGATCTGATCCGGCGTAACCGTATTGTTGCCGGCCTTTTACTGATGTTGCAAAAAAGAGTTTTGTTTCCGGCAAACTGTCTTCCTGAAGTACATCGGCGCTGATGCGGATGCGGATATGGTCGGCATCGGTAAGCGAGTTGTATGCGGCTTTCCAAGTTCCGGTGTAGTCATACATTTTGCTTAGCCGCAGACTGCGTTTCCCGTTTCCGGCCGATAAGGTATCGCAAATGTGTTCAGCAGCAACGTTGCTGTTTTCAAAGTCGAGCAACACAACCGTCGTTGCTGTGTAGTTGTTCAGCACACGATCAAGTGGCAGAGCATTCCAGCGATCAACTTCGAGTAAATTTTCGGCTCCTGCCGGAATTTCCGTCTTGCCGAAAACGGCAGCATAGTAGTCGCCGGTCATTCTGTCGCCGCTGATGATGCCTTCGCGGAATTGCCACATCTGAAAAATGCTGAGGAAAAATGCAAATCCGGCAAAACCAAAGATTGTCACGCGCAGCCATGTTTTCAGACCAGCCGCAAATAGCAGAAAGCCCAGCGGCAACACGAGTATCGCATACGACTGAATCATTGGCCGCTGGCTCCACGATGTGGCATACCACCAGCATTCCCAACTGCTCACCACCCAAAGGTTGATGATGAAAAAAGCAATCAGCGGCACAAAAAGGCGGCGCTGCTTTTTCCAAAGCACAATAAATCCGACAATTGCAAGCAGCATTAGCGGAGTATAAATCAACCAGCCTTTTTTGAAGCTGAATAAAAACTTCAGCGTAAACGGATGCAGAAAATCGAAGCCTTCTGTATGATGATAGCTGGTGAAGTGACCGCTAGTGTATTTCCAGTAAATGAGTTGAATGCTTCCAACAGCAAGCATGCCGATAATCAGCAGCAACACATCGGCACGTCGGTCAAACAGTAATTGCATTTTTGAACGCAAATCTGCAATGCTGCCAATATTCCAGAGCAGAGGAATAAGTATTAGTGCCAACTCCGACGGTCTTGCTATAGTAAGCCAGCCAATTAATACACCAATGAGCAAACCAAGTTTTGCCGATGGTTGTTCATGCCACTTTATCGTAAACAACAACAGTAAAGCATTTCCGGCAAACAAATAGTTATGCGAACTCGTTGGATCAAAAGCCGCATAATAAAATTGATTGGTCCCAACAGAAATAAGGGCAATAAGTAAAGCTGTTTGTGCATCACTGAACCAGCGGAATACTATTCTGCGGACAATTATTAACCCGAGAACACTGTAGAAAAGTCCCGAGAAAATAGCCGCATACTGATATGGAGCTGAAAATCCGTCGGGCGGTGTACCGCTGATTTTTGCAGCAATGTGTCCGCCCAGAAAAAATGGAAGCATGGCAACAGCTTGTCCGGAAGGATAGACATTTACAAGCCTGTTTTTCTCAGAAGCATAAAACTGATACTGCGGCCGGCCCTGCTGATATGTTTCATTTAACTGATTATACCAGCTTTGATCTTCGATACCCGGATCATTATAAATAATTGTTGCCGGGAGATACATATAATAACCGAGCGCATCCCAACTGATTACATTCGACTGTCGTATATAGTCAGGATATTGGTTACAAATACGCACCTGAATTCCGGCAAAAAGAATTGCCAAAAGAACAACCAGAGTAAGAGAAAGACTTCCTTTGCGTTTACCGATCATTGTTGCATAATTACAACGAAAAAAGCAAAGTTGGGCTACTCCTTATTTTCTTCATTAATAAGTACAACACCTTTCAGCATCATCCAAATACTTATAATAACGAGTATATGTGCAATATCATTATAGTTGAACCAATCAGACACAGAAAGTTTAAACCCATGAACTGCACCGGTTACTGCCGAAACAATTATTCCGAGAGCAATCCACAACCCGCTTTTCTTTCCTTTCGAATACTGATAGAGGTGCCAGAATAATAAAGGTAACAACCCAACAGCGAGATGATATTTTACTACTGCATAGGATTGAAAACTAATGAGAATGATCGTTGTAATCACAAGCTGCCCGATAATAAATCCCTGCAGCAGCCGCAGTTTTTTGGGTGCATAATGTTGCACAGTTGCTAATTGAGCTCCCGAAACCCCCGCCGACTGAACTAACCCCATGGTCAGCCAAATAGCAAGATGCACATTGTCGGGCGTATAATACGAGAAGCCATGAACAACCATACCAATCAGCGAAGCAATTGAAACTCCGGCAAAAAACCAGCGCCAGAGTCGCGCCGGGAAAAATGTAATATCGTCGCGAATAAGGCGGCGCCACGCAATAAGCGCAGCAGCAAACATCATTACATTGGTGAGTGCAGTAACCGGATCACGGATTACAATGCTGCCTGCCGTGATTTCGGTAGAGAAATGAAGCATCGGGGAAAATTGGTCAAGTCTGGTGTGCTGCAAATGTAAGAATTACATCTGACCCGATTTTTTGACTCGCGTAAACAGCGTAACAACCAACCACGCCGCCAGACTTGCCAGCGTTCCCCAAATAATAGGCGGACAGCTATTCGGGAATACTGTTGTGATGAGCCATACGAACATTCCGGCAAGCATTGATGCAATTGCCGCAGCAGAGTTTTTGCTTTTCAAAAACAATCCGGCACAAAGCGGCACAAACAACGCAACCAAACTTATTGCCGAGGCTTCGCTTACTAACTCAGCAATATCGCGGCGCAACACGGCCATCAGCAATGCGGCAATTGCCAGAGCCAATACACATAGTCGTGTGCGGAGTAATTGCCGCTTTGCATTGGTTTGCGGAAACAGCGGCTGCAAAATATTTTCGCTGAGAATTACAGCCGGAGCAAGAAGCGCACCACTCGATGTACTCATTACAGCCGAAAGCAATGCACCAAAGAAAAAAATCTGCAGCACAGGACCTGTATGTTGCATGATTAAATCAGGCAGCAGCAACTGAAGATCATCAGGCGGAGTAATTAGCAGTTGTGCACTAAGCACCAGCAGCAAGGGTAAAAAAGCAATGCTCAGGTACATTGCAGCGGCAAGCAGCGATGAACGGACGGCAATTTTTTCGCTCCGCGATGACATTACGCGCTGAAAAACATCTTGCTGCGGAATTGATCCTAAACCAATGCTGATCCACGCGGCAAAAAACTCAAGTGAACCTGTAAAACTTTTATCCGGAAAAATACGGAAACTCTTTTCCGGAGCCGATTGCAGAACGTGCGTTATTCCGCCGGCTTGTTCTGTTACAACAATAGTAACCGCAATAAGACCAACAACAATAAATACTGTTTGGATAAAATCGGTAACAGATACACTCCACATTCCGCCGCTCATGGTGTAAGCAACAACTACAGCGGTTGAGAGTAAAATTCCGGCGGTAACAGAAATTTCAGGAATAACAGTGTGCAGCACCAAGCCCATAGCCACCATTTGTGCCGATACCCATCCGATGTAGGAGATAACAAGAAAAAAACCGGCAATCAGTTCAGCGCTTTTCCCGAATTGGTTTCTGTAAAAATCGCCGAACGTATTCAGGTTCATCCGGTATAAACGGCGGGCAAAAAACACACCCACCAGAATAAGGCAGAGTGCAGCGCCCAGCGGATCTTCAACCATTCCGGCTCCTCCTTCTTCGGCAAATCGGGCTGATGCGCCAAGCACTGTTTCAGAGCCAAACCAGGTTGCAAAAACAGTTGCAGTTGCCAGAGGAAGTGAAAGCTGACGGCCAGCCAGAATAAAATCCTGATCGTTCTTTACGCGCCGCGATGCGTAAAAACCGATGAGCACATTCAGCAACAGATAGGCAATAATAAATGCGGCGACCATCTGACAAAGATATTTTTTGAGAAAGCATCTAAATTATCAACTTCCGGAAAATGCAAAACGCCGCAAATAAAGGAATACCTTTGCACATGCAAAAAAAGCAAACGCTCAGCGGACCTGCTATGAATGTACTTATGGCAGAAGCGCTGGAACTTTTCCTCGTAAAAGGAATGCCGGCAGACAAAGTGATCGGCGAATTGTTTAAACATCACCGCATCAAAGACGAAACACGCCGCGGTGATATTGCCGGAATGTTTACACTGCTTGTTCGTTTTTGGCGGCCACTTTCTACCGCTTCCGAATTCGGCGATCCTACAGTTGATGCACAGGTTCGGTATCTGCTCAAAGCAGCAAGCCTCTGGAAAAAAATATATGCCGGGAAACCGGTTGACAGCGATGACTCAAAACTTGTTGATCGTCTTTCACGATATCTCCGCGTTAGAAAATTGCGTGAGTCGGTTACCGACTGGATGGATAATCAAGGGGTGAAAGAGTTGGGAGAAGATCGTTGGGAAGACATGCTTAAAGCGCTCAACCGAACAGCTCCCGTATATCTTCGGGTCAATTCTTTGCGCACCACGCGCGAAGAGTTGCAGGAAAAACTTGCAGCCGAAGGAATAGAAACTGTTGCCGAAACTGATTTGCCTTTTGCATTGCGACTGAATCGCTACCAAAATGTTTTTGGTACGAAAGCGTATGATGCCGGCTTGTTTGAAGTGCAGGATCTTTCGTCGCAGCGCGTTTCTGAGTTTGCTCAAATTGAGCCCGGAATGCGGGTTGCAGACGCATGTGCCGGAAACGGAGGGAAAACATTGCACATTGCTGCACTGCTAAAAAATAAAGGCAAGCTGCTTGCGTTCGATACATCGGAACATAAATTGGAAGTGCTTCGTAAACGCGCTGCAAAGGCCGGAGCAGATACTGTTGAAGTAAAACACATCAGCAGCGGAAAAGTGATGAAGCGACAAGATACAGGCGCCGACAGAGTTTTACTTGATGTGCCCTGTTCAGGAACAGGAGTGCTGCGCAGAAATCCCGATATCCGCTGGAACCTGCACAGCGACGATCTTTCACGCCTTCACGAAACACAACAACAACTTCTCGACAGCGGAAGTAAAATGGTGAAAGAAGGTGGCAAACTTATTTATGCCACATGCAGTATTTGGCCATCAGAAGGTGAAGAGCAGATTCGTTCGTTTCTTGAGAAAAACGCCGACTGGAAACTTGAAGATGAGTATAGAACTGATCCTGTTCAAGAAAATAGTGACGGATTTTATATGGCGAGGCTAATTTTTTTCGGAAAGTGAGTAACGCCATTTTCTGAATAATTAAAATCAACGCTAGAAAATAAGAAGTGATCTAATAGAAAGAATTGTTTTTTCAAAATCACTGTTTCAAGTAATTTCAAAAGAATTCTAAAAATAAATAAGTTAAAATAAAAAATAGAAGTAAAAGCTATTTCACTCATTTTCTACTGATTGCAGAAGCACTGTAACAGCCTTATTAACAGAATTGTGTTGAAAAAATAGAGAGGGGATGTTTTTTTTAAGCCCTAATTTTTTTTTACTTCGTCGAAACAATTCTTCAAAACCAAAACAACCATGGCAAAGAAAGCAACCAAAGCAGCTCCGAAGAAAGCTGCGGCGAAGAAGCCGGCCGCTAAGAAAGCGACCAAGAAAGCAGCTAAGAAAGCTGCTCCGAAGAAAGCTGCTAAGAAAGCTGCTGCTCCGAAGAAAGCTGCTAAGAAAGCTGCTCCGAAGAAAGCTGCTCCGGCTCCTGCCAAGTAATCTTCGCATTAAGCAAACAAAGGTCCTCGCAATTAACGGCGGGGACTTTTTGTTTACAGTCGGATCTGGACAGATACAATCAAACTCTGCGAAATACTATCTTTGAAAAGCCAGAACTCAATCAAACACAAAATGACACAACTGTTTTACGCTGCCGCTTTTTCGGCATTACTTCTTCAGGCCTGCTCAGGTGATACAAAAACCAACAACACGAATGATGTTGTGCCGGCAAACCAAATTGCTCTCGATCTTACCGCTCAAGGCTTCCCGCTTAAAATAAATGTACCCGACTCAACTATCGGTATTGCAGAAGTAATGGAAACTGCCGGCGGTGTAGAAATTCGCGTAGGCAGCAAGTTTGATATTATGGTGAACACCGCTGCTCCGGAAGATGCAGATATGAAAAAACAAAAAGAACTCGCTCAGGCTTCAATGGACGGCGCAACGGTGAAATTTACCATCGATACAGATACAACTCTAGTTTGGGAAACAAAGTTCGGTGATCTGGATCCGGTAAACCATTTTTACATGCTCAAGAAAATTGGCAACGATACCTATTACGTGCGCGACAATAATCAGAATCCCGATAACCAGTTTAAAGCTGCTGAAATTACACGCATGCAGGAAGCTGCACGCTCACTGCGTGTAAAGCCGGCTGCGTAGGTTGCTTTGTCTTCTCTCAGCCCTAAGATATGCGGGAGAGAGAGATGATAAAGAGCCTTTTGTTTCTGCCGAGAGCGTTGCGACAGGCTTTTACATACATTATAAACGGCAAAGGCTCAACATTTATGTTGAGCCTTTGCCGTTTATAGCTAGTAAACTATTCTTTTTGTCATTCAGAACTCAAGTCTCTTGTTCTCCGAACAAAATTCTACTTGTTCTCACGAGCACAATTCTTCTTGTCATCTCGAGCACCCGCACGTGTTGCGGGTGAGAGAAGACAAGTTTTACTGCGCCTCAGCCGACATCTTTTTCTTCATACGATCACGTTCATTGGGATCGAGATAGATTTTGCGGATGCGGATTGATTGCGGTGTGATTTCAACGTATTCGTCGCCCTGGATGTATTCCATTGCTTCTTCAAGCGAATGTTTGATGGCGGGAGTAATGCTCACTTTATCATCGCTGCCTGATGCGCGCATGTTGGTGAGTTTTTTCTCGGTAACGAGATTTACAACCAAATCATCCGGACGAATGTGCTCGCCGATAACTTGTCCGCCGTAAATTTCTTCACCCGGCGAAACAAAGAACGCGCCGCGATCCTGAAGCTTATCAATTGAGTAAGCAACCGCAGCACCTTTATCTTTTGCAATGAGAACACCTGCAATACGTCCCGGAATGGGGCCTTTCCACGGTTCAAATGCTTTGAAGCGGTGCGCCATAATTGCTTCACCTGCTGTTGCGGTGAGAACGTTATTACGCAAACCCATCAAACCGCGCGAAGGAATTTCAAATTCCATGTGAATGAGGTCGCCTTTCGGCTCCATCACCAGCATTTCGCCTTTGCGCTGACTAACAAGCTCAATTACTTTTCCAGATGTTTCTTCGGGTACATCTACGGTAAGTGTTTCTACCGGCTCATGTTTTACACCATCGATTTCGCGGATGATTACCTGCGGCTGACCAATCTGCAGCTCGTAACCTTCGCGGCGCATGGTTTCGATAAGGATAGACAGGTGAAGAATACCGCGACCAAAAACAAGGTAAGAGTCGGGCGAATCTGTTTCCTGAATGCGCATGGCCAGGTTCTTTTCCAGCTCACGATATAAACGATCACGGAGGTGACGTGATGTAACAAACTTTCCTTCTTTACCGAAGAACGGTGAGTTGTTGATGGTAAACAACATACTCATTGTTGGCTCGTCGATAGAAATTGCGGGAAGGCCTTCCGGGTTTTCGAAATCAGCAATTGTATCGCCAATCTCAAAACCTTCGATGCCTGTAACGGCAACAATATCACCTGCTTTAACGATATCGGTTTTCTTTTTGCCGAGACCGTCAAACACAAATACTTCTTTAACGCGGGTCTTTACAAAACTTCCGTCGCGTTTAACAAGAGTAATGGGGGTATTCTCGCGAACCTCTCCGCGGAAAACACGACCTACTGCAATACGTCCGATAAACGTAGAGAAGTCGAGCGATGTAATCTGCAGCTGAAGTGTTCCTTCGTGCTGCGGTGCGTTGGGGAAATAATCGAGAATGGTATCGAGCAGCGGACTGATATCTTCGCCCGGAGTTTTCCAGTCGTGACCCATCCAGCCCTGTTTAGAAGAGCCGTAAATGGTGCGGAACTCAAGCTGCTCTTCAGTAGCATTGAGGTTGAAGAACAGATCAAAAACCTGATCGTGTACTTCTTCGGGACGGCAGTTTGGTTTATCCACTTTATTGATAACCAGAATTGCTTTTTTGCCCATTTGCAGTGCTTTTTGCAGCACGAAGCGGGTTTGCGGCATCGCACCTTCAAACGCATCAACAAGCAACAGAACACCGTCGGCCATGTTGAGAACGCGCTCTACTTCACCGCCAAAGTCGGCGTGGCCCGGAGTGTCAATAATGTTGATCTTAACACCCTTGTAAACCACCGATACGTTTTTGGCGAGAATGGTAATTCCGCGCTCGCGTTCGAGGTCGTTGTTGTCAAGAATAAGTTCGCCGGATTCCTGATTCTCGCGGAAAAGTTTTCCCTGGAGAAGCATTTTGTCAACCAGCGTAGTTTTGCCATGGTCAACGTGAGCGATGATGGCGATGTTGCGAATTTGCTGCATGATGTGTTTTCGAAAAGAGGTGCAAAGGTACGGCTTTTCGGCCATCATGCGTTAACCGGGTGTTAATCAATCAAAAAGCAACTACCATTAATTGCTGATTCTCCAGCGCATACCCGGCGTAACTACAGATAAAACAGGGATTCCCGGCAATACATTGGTTGAAATATCCGTATGCTCGTTTATCGGATAATTGTGCTCAACCTCGCCGCCGTGCCATACAAATTTGGTTTGCCAGCGACTGTTTTTCGAATCATTGAAGAGGCCCTGATCGATATAACCATCCATATTTTTCCAGGTCTTCCGGTAGTAGAAAAACGGGCCCATGCCAATTGAACCCTCGCCTAATTTCCCAAGCTGTGCCTGTGTGCGCAGGGTGAGAATGCTGGCTCCCGCAAATCGTCCGCCGCAGTCGGAAAGCAATGCCTGACCGAATTTTACGCCGATATAGGGATGAAAACGATACTCGGCGGTTAGCGCAATGCCGTAGTTCATCACTAAACGACCATGCCTGTCGATCCGGCCTTTGTACAACTGCGGATGCGGCGATTTTTTGAAATGGAGTGAAAGACCAACCACTTTTACGCCAACAAACCATTGCGCGCACAATGGTGCTGCAGCAAATAAAAAACCAAGCGAAAAAAGGATGCGAAGGGTTTTCACTGATGCTCAAAAATACGGTTGAACCATGTTTCATCTGCACTTTTTGAGTAAATATTCATCCGCAATTAGGTTTTGCGAATCATTTGCACGAAATTTGTGTGTATCTACATATATTTTTAATCAGCAGCACAATGGATCGCAAACATTTTCTCCGTTTAATGGGAATGCTGCCGCTAACAGGAGCCGCCATGCAACTTCAGGATCTTCGCCGTTTTTCGGATACGCTTGCAGAAACCGATGCAATGCCGGTTCTTTTTGTAGGGCACGGCAGCCCGATGAACGCTATAGAAGACAATGTTTTCTCGCGCGAGATGAAAGCCATGGGGCAGAAAGTGCCCAAGCCGAAAGCAATTCTCATGGTTTCGGCGCATTGGGAAACCCGCGGCACATTTGTAACTGCACAGGAAAAACCACCAACGATTCACGATTTCGGCGGGTTTCCGCAGGCGCTGTTTGATGTGCAGTATCCGGCTCCTGGCAGTAAATGGCTGGCCGGAGAAACTAAAAGTGCAGTAAAGAAAACAACCGTAGCCGACAGCAACGATTGGGGTTTCGACCACGGCTGCTGGAGTGTTACACGCAATATGTTTCCGGGTGCTGATATTCCAATTATTCAAATCAGTCTCGATTATACTCAGCCGCCGCAGTATCATTATGATCTTGCAAATGAACTTTCTGCACTGCGCCGCAAAGGCGTGCTTATTATCGGCAGCGGAAATATGGTGCATAACCTCGGCCGCATTGTAGTGCCCGCCAACGGCGATCTGAACTCACCTTACGGCCTCGACTGGGCACTCGAAGCCCGCAGCATTTTCAACAAATATTTGCAAAGCGGAAATCATCAGCCGCTGATTAATTACAAAGAACTCGGAAAATCGGTACAGCTTTCGGTACCAACGCCCGAGCATTATTTGCCGCTGCTATATGTGCTTGCACAGCAAGAAAAAACGGATCAGCTTTCGCTGTTTAACGATGTGGCTGTTGCCGGTTCGTTAACGATGACTTCGGTGTTGATCGGGAAAGTGTAAAAGAAACACGAACGAGCTCCCGATTAATCGCAGGAGAGAAAACTCAGGCATCACTTTACACGCTGTATTCAACACCCCGAGCGAAGCTCGGCCTATTCTTCAGGTTGTGCGTACCAAATTTTGTATAAACGGCCATGATAGAAGATCAGAGATAGCAGCAGCAGAATTAATCCTCCACTTTGCGCAAGTAAATAGTAGAAGTATTCTTTTTCATAATAAAAGGAATAAACTTCCATGTACTTTGGATAGAATTGATTGACATATGAATAATGCAGTGCCGTTATTATTATTGGAAGAAAACCAATACTTACTAATGACAATCGAAGGACAACGCCCAGCGCTAGCGAACGCTTTCGGGAATTGATGACAGATATACTGGCAATGCACATTATTCCGATTAATAAGCTAACGATCAAAAATGCCAAATATTCACTCATGTTGCTTAAGGATAAAGCGACGCCCAAAACAATACTTAAAACAATGCCAGACAATACACTAACAGCGAACGTAATAAGTGGAGTATATCTGAATATTGTGAGCAAAATTGACAAAATGAGACTCAAGTAAAAAACGGCGAAGAGATTATCTCTCAAAAAGTGATGCCGTAAAAAGCGGGTTTTACGATGCTCAATATTATTGATACACTTAGCAATGTATCCAAGTTTGAATTTGCCAACGGTGGCAAAATGCTCTTGATTGAGAGTATGAGTAACATTATAATAATCAAAATCATTATCAACTTCACGGATTCTAAGTGTATTAAGATCCATTCCGGTTAAATATTTAATAACTCTATCTGTTGATGCAGTAGCCTTAGTTAATGAAATGGGGTTTTTGGTATAAACCAACTTCCAAATTTCAAAAGCTGTATGTTGTCTTTCGTTAAGCTCGTTTTCAATATCTAATGTATAAACACCGGGGAGGTCATTAATTTTATGTATAACGATGCCCGTATCTCCAAGCAGAGAAACAGAATCGCGGGCGTTAATCAACATTGATTTTCGTGAAATATCTTCCCAGCGGATATTGCGAGAGTAATACCAAGGGTATATTTGGGTGTAAGTAGTATCAACTTTACCACTAGTTTTTACAGTATCGTAGTTCGTGATTACGGTATATGTATTAAGATGTGCGTTATAATAAGAAGCCTCTTCTTCTGTTGCTCTGAAGAGTACAGTATCATTAGTAAGCGCAATGGGATTACTCTGCTTTTCAAGTACATTGATACCGTAGTTTAATTGGTTTACAGCGTCAATTAATTGATCATTGGGAAATGCTTCGTCGGCGTTAAACTTTTCAATAAAAGGAGGGATGAGTGTTGTAAATGTGGCAATCGCGAAAATGAAAAAGAAGATCAATAGCTGAACTCCCATTGTAAAAAGACCTTGCTTACCGAATCGTTTAAATGTGTTGAACCTGAGCAGGAAAATCATCCAAAGAATAATTCCCATTGCGGCTAATAGCACTGTTATTGCGGTTCGCATTTCCACATTTGATGATTCACGCGGGTCATCCGGTAAAATGAAGAATGTACCAATGATAACAACATAACCAATCAGCGCATACCAGAGAAAAAGATGAATGCGCGTGGCCCAGATGCTCGGATAATTCAGCAACAGCCATTTATCGATGCGGGTGATGAATGCCGGTGCAAGCGGTCGGCGGCCGTTGGCGGTAGAAAACAGGCGGCTCATCAGAATAAACGTTTTGTGGAGTTGGAAATATCGCGGCTGTACATAATGCTGATTCCGGCATCAATCAGCAGTTTCAGCAATTGCTGTGCGGTGTGCGTGTGCGAGATCAGCGTAAAAAATCCGCCGTTGAATTGTATCTGTGCATCGGTTCCTGCCAGTGCCGCCTGCACGCTTTCGCGGGGCGATGTGGTTTCAACTTCCAGTGCAAAACCAAGTGCGTGAACATCATTGGTCTGGCTGCCGAAAATGCACTCACCGTTGCGAATCAGCAGTACGCGGGTGGCTACTTTTTCTACTTCATGCAGTTGCTGAGAAGTAAGCAACACCGCCAGCGGCCGCGTGGGTGATTTGGCCAGAAAGCCAAGATCAGTAAGCAGCGTTTGCTGTGCGTTGATGTCGAGATTGGCCAGTGGTTCATCAAGAATCATTACCTGCGGCCGCATCAGGAGCACGCGCGCAATTTCAAACCGTGTGCGGTAACCGCTGCTGATTTGGCTCCAATTCAGTTCGGCATACTCGGCAAGGCCAAAACGCTCGAGCATGAAATCAACCAGCAGTTCGTTTTCATCGCCGGTAATGCCCGAAAGTGCTGCCGAGAAATGTAAATTATCGCGCAGCCTGCCGAACCAGCGCGGAATGCGTTGCGGAATAAATGCTACGGTTGATTTTATCTGGTAATGATCATTTGCCTTTATTCCGGCATACTCAAGCGTGCCGCTGTCCACAGCAAGCTGACCGGCAATGCAGCGCAGCAGTGTAGTTTTTCCGTTGCCGTTTTCGCCTACAACGCCGGTAATTTCTCCGGCGGCAAGTTCAATGCTTATGGGTTTTAAACTGAAGTTGCCGCGGCGATAAGCTTTTGAAATTTGTTCGGCTTTTACCAGAACCCCTTGCTCGGCAGAACGGGCTTGCTCGGGGAAATCGGTCAAAATACGCTGTACATCGGTTTTGAATTCCGCAGCAACAGACGCTGCACGTGTATGTAATGCTTTACGATAACGCCGGCTGAGTTCAACCGTTTGTTTGATATAGACCGGATTTCCTGAGTCAAGCGAAATATCCATCAGCCTGCGCAAAGCAAGAAGATAATCGCCGTGTTCAAGATAATGCTCAGAAGAGTATGTCATTAGGGTTAGCTTATGATTCAAAGGTAACGCAACAGCCTGTTAAAAAGTGTTGCATCAAAAAATAATAATCGTCCGTTTGCACTAACCAGAAACCGTGCAACCTAACAAAATGGCATTCCTCACAATTACGGGTGTAAAATGTAAAAACGAGGTATTTTGCAGTATGAAATATTTTGCCTTTGCTGTTCTGATATTGTTTTCGCTTACTGCTGCCAAAGCAGACAAAACCGGCGAAAGCGTTGTACGCCGCATTCATCGGGCACATGCCGGGAAGTGGTACAAAACGCTCACGTTTGAGCAAAACACAAAGTTTTATCAGAACGGGGTTTTGGCCGGAGAGCAAACCTGGTACGAAGCCGGAATCTACCCCAACCTTTTCCGCATTGATTTCGGCAGTCCCGATTCGGGCAACGCTTACATTTCACGAAACGACTCAGCGTATCTGTTTCGCAAAGGCCAGCTCATGCGTGCAACACCTGAAATGAACGAATTACTTTTTCTCTACGGCGGCATGTATTTTTTGCCCGAAGACACCGTAATCAGTCGCATGCGAAGCATGGGTTTCGATCTCCGCAAATCGCATCGCAAAACGCACAATGGCCGCCCGATTTATGTTGTTGGAGCAGCAGCGGGCGATACAGTTTCGCCGCAGATCTGGTTTGATGCCGGGCAGCAGTATATTATTCGCATTCTGCGAAAGCGCGACGGCCATCAGGAAGATATCCGCTCCGGAAAACACATCCGCCTCGGCGGCGCGTGGTGCGAAACCGAAGTTATTTTTTACATAGATGGGAAGTTGGTGCAGGAAGAGTTTTACAGCAATTGCAAAGCCAACGAACCGCTCGATCCCCGCATTTTTGACCCGAAAGCATTTGGTACAGCACACTGGCTGAAGAAGTGAGATTACTTCTTTTCGAGTTTTGCTTTTAATTCGGATGCGCGTTTCTTCCCGGCTTTTCCGGCAGCATCAAGTTCAATGGCAAGGTTCAGGTACTGCATTGCTTTTGCACGATGCTTTTTCTGCTGATGCTGATTTGCCCAAGCCCAGTATGAAAAGCTCATCAGCGCCGGCGTTGCATACATTTTATCAGCCTCGTATTTACTGATTATACTTTCAAAATCAATTTTTGCAAACCGGTGTTTTCTGTACATCCAGCCGGGGAGATTTTCGGCTACACTGCCGCGCAGAAATTCGGGTAACGCACATACATCAGCATATTGCTTCACGGCAATTTCAAAGAGTGAAAACGCATCGCCGAGTTGTTTCAGGCTTTTGTTTTCGCCCGCCAGCAAGGCATAGGCTGATGCTCTGTAGGCAGCAGTGTAAGGGCGAAAGGCAGAGCTTGTATCGGTTTTAAAAATGCTGTCGAGCAGCAAATAGCTTTTAGAGGCCCAGCCTTTTTCTTTTGTTGTGGCGATGAACGAAAAGTTGAGCGCGGCCTCATGATACAAAATGCCAAGCCGGAGGCGCGACACAAGAGTAGCCGATTCTGATGCAATTTTTTCTGCCGCCGAAACGCGATCACGCAAACCGGTTGTGTCAATAATTTCCATCACCTCTTCTAATTGAGTGCCGGCTAAGGCTACGCTGTTTCGCGTCAGATTTTCTGCGGAGATGGTGGTTGCGGTGAGCATAAAGATGCCGAGGATAACTAGTTTCATCGTTTTGTTTTTTTGATGAAACAAATCTCCGGCAACCGCCCGGCAGAAATTGTTGACTCTTGTTAAGATTTTTCCTTCTTCATCACTCTTGCGCGAATGCGGCTGAGGCTTTCGGGACTGATTCCCAAAAAATTGGCAATGTAGCGCTGTGATACGCGCTGAAAAATATCGGGCTTTGAGTTCAGCAGATTGATAAAGCGCTCTTCTGGCTTCTCAGATGAAAGCGACATAGCAATGTCGGTGGCCCGCTGAGCAACCTGCTCGGCCATAATTCGCCCGTAAGTTTCGTATTTCGGGCATCGGGAATAGAGCTCGCTAAGTTTTTGATTGCTGATTACAGACACAGTGGTCGTTTCCATAGCCTGTAAATTCATAATCCCCGGCGCGCCCGAATTAAAACTCTGAAAATCGGTAACCCACGAACCGGCAAAAGAAATATCGCAGGTTTTTTCGTTTCCGTTTTTTGTGTGGTAATGCCTGATTGTTCCTGAGTCGATAAACGCAATGAATTTGCATACCTCGCCTTCTCCAAGAAGCAGTTCTTTTCGCTTCAGTGTACGCTGCTCAAAGTAGTGATCGAGCA
>CALRTD020000010.1:0-22371 GCA_943371015.1 Synechococcus sp. UW140
GATGTTTGTCGTGTCATATTTCTTTGCCGCATTGGGTGCACTTACTAAGGGTTTGCCTTCGCTTTCTTTTCAAGCATTAACACTGCTGGCATTGGTTATTTATCACAAACAGATACGACTGCTTTTTTCTTGGAAGCATTTCGTTGGTATAGCGGTTTTCTTTACAGTTACCGGAAGCTACTTCTATTTCTACTCACAGCGCGGCGATGTTGAACTTTATCTGATTAACCTTTGTAAGGAAGCGACCATGAAATCAGGGTTTGAGAGCAAAGGCAGCGATCTTGTTTCCAGTTCGCTGATGTACCCGCTGAAACTCTGCGTGGACTTGATTCCATGGTCATTTTTTGCCGTGTTCCTTTTCTCTCGCAGCATTCGTCAAAAGCTGCGTGAGAATCCGCTGCTGGCATTTTCTGTGCTGTTTATTTTAGTGAATATTCCACTGTACTGGTTTACATCGCTTCCGAATATTCGCTATGTGTACATGTTTCTGCCATTTTTGATGATCATCTTTGCAACTGCATTCGATTCGGCAGCTACAGTTTGGCCTAAAGTCAACCGCATCATCGGATACATATTTACAGTGTTTATGTTTGTAGTTCCCGTCTTGCTTGCCATTCTTCCCTGGTTTGAGCCAATGGCTCATGTCAATCATATATTCTTGAAATGCGGACTGTTGTTTATTGCTGCTGTTGTTATGGTCTGGCGTTACCTCAAAGAAAAAGAGTTGCGGCTTTACTACATCATTCTGTCGCTTATTATTGTGCGTATTGGTTCAGGTACAATTGCTCTTCAAATTATTAAAGAAAATACAACCGATTCGGCAAACGAAGCACACATTCTTAAAATGCTTGAATTGACAAACAACCAGCCCATAACTCTTTCGGCTCCGCCATTTGAATTTACAACTGGGCTTACTATCGGATCACTCAATCTGCGTGAAGAAAAAATCAAAATTCCCCGCCCGGTAGCCTATCAGATTCCTTACTACTATTCAAAACACACAAGTAAGGTGATGGCATTTTCGCCTCAAATGGAATTGGGGAAGTTTTATTTAATAGAAGATGCTTTTATTGAAGGCAAAAATGTAACCATCTACTATCAGTTTATCGAATGCTACTGGAGAAAGAATCTGTGTCTGGTCAAGCTGAATGAGTAAATTATTGCGCATAGTAGCGGCCTTCCTCGGGCTTTAACTTTTCGGGAAATAAGATAAATACCACGCCCGAAAGTGAAGTAACTGCCATAGATAAGTAGAAAAGCAAACTTATGGATAGTGATATTTCCATATCCAGTCCAAGTTGTTGCGCGCCCCAAACAAACGCCAGTTCCCTGAAACCAACTACAGGAATAAGATATGCGTAGCAAGAAATGAGGAAGATGAGCACATAATCAATCTGCTTCTGCATAAGTCCCAATGAAACAAGAATTGTATAAACACAAGCCACCTGTGTCATTTGCACCAGAAACGAATAAATAGTTGCTTTGTGAAATACGGCAAGAAACGACGTAAAGAAATAGCGGGTGACTAAGTAGTAAACGAGATAAATTATTGGCACCAGTGAAAGTGTGAGAATTTGGTAGTCTGTTTTATAAGATGATAAACTAAAAAAGAGAATAGCAAGTGCGGTAAGTGCTGCCAATCCGCTTATTCTGTCGAGCAGTGAAGCCCATATCAACCCTTTTACTTTTATTTTGTAATGTTTGTTTAGCCAGTAAACTTTATACGCCTCGCCGCCAAGTCCGGGTACAAATAAATTATAAAACATCCCCAACAAATACAGTTTGGCATTATTACTTTGCGGCAGGACAAGATGTTTAGCTGAGAAAAACAAGTTTAATCTGACCGCAGAAATAATTTTTGAGACGAAGAAAATAACAAAAGCCAGAATGAGTAACCCAATATTTGCCTTACTAAAAATAAGCCCGACTTTGTGAAAATCAACTTTTTGGTATATGATGTATGCTGCCGCAATACTCAGCAGAAATCGAACAGCAAGTTTTAGCCATTTAGCCGTAGAAGATTTTGTCACGAAGAGTCTTATAGAAATATTCGGGTAAATATACGATTCCCTTAAAAAAGGTGCAGTATGCTTATGCGCTGTTCATTTGAAATCAGATTTACATGGAATAAGCTGTTTGGCTACCAATTTGTTTTCGTAAACTCGCACAGCAAAAAAATTTAGATTTACAATCAATCAATTTTAAGTTTTTCCTGTATCAGTTCGATTTATTACCTCAGACAGATTTGTTATCCGTTATTTTGTATATCAGTATTTCGAAAAATACTTCATGAAATTAGGTCGTTCAGGACAAAAGCAACAAACAGATTAAGCTATGTTTTTCAGATGTGTATTGATTATATACATCTGAATAAAAGTAGTTTTCAATAACTTCGATTAATCTTAACGACAAACAAATGAACACTACAGCAACTCATGATCAGCGAATTGCAAATCTGACGTTTGCTTTTGTTTATCCCATGTATATTGCCAAAGTGGAAAAAAAGGGCAGAACAAAAAACGAATTACATGAAGTAATTACATGGCTTACCGGGTTTGATGATAAACAACTAGAAGAACTCATCAACGAAAAAGTAACGTTTGAAATTTTCTTTCAGCGGGCAACACTAAATCCGAATGCTCATCTCATTACCGGGGTTATTTGTGGCTACAGGATTGAAGAAATTGAGAATCCGCTGACAAAAAAGATACGGTATCTTGATAAGCTGGTGGATGAACTGGCGAAAGGCCGGAAGATGGAGAAAATTTTGCGCTGAAAACAGCGTAGTTGAAGTTCTATGTGTATCTATTTGAAGTGGAAGGAATTAAATCTGGCACTTCCTGCAATCCGCACTATTTTTTGAGCTATTATTGAATAACTCTCGAGCCGGTTTCTGCTGCCGTAAACACTGATTTAACCAAACATTTTTCCACATGAATAGAGTTGTTGCACTGTTTTCGGTAGTTGGCTTTTTTGTAGTCAGCAGTATAAGTCTCAACGCTCAATGTTGTAATTACAGATTGTCGATGCAAGACAGCTATGGGGATGGCTGGAATGGCGCAACGCTACAAATTTTCATCAACAACATACTTGCTGGAACCTACAGCGCATCGAACACGGGCAGTACAGCACTGATCTCGATATGCAACGGGGATACGCTGACGGCATATTACACGGCAGGCAGTTACGAAAACGAAAATTCGTATGTGATACAGGACTCATCGTGGAATATTGTTTTTCAGGATGGCCCTAATCCGGATACCGGCAATGTATTTTCAACTATCGGAAATTGCAATACGCCGCTCTTGCCCGGAAGTCACCCGTGTACCGCTATTCCTATTGATACCGGACAGTGTGTATTTACCAGCAATGTTGGTTTTCCGGGTTCAGGACTCAATCCCAATTGCGCGAGTTATCAGGGCGGAGATATTTGGTTTACAATGCTTGTTCCTGCTTCCGGGAATTTAAGTTTTGAAACCGATAGCGGAAGTATAAACGATTCCGGTATTGCTATCTGGACGGATACTTCCTGCACGAATCCGCAATATGTATCATGCGATGATGATAATGGAAATGGTTATTATTCCTATCTCTTGCTGTATGATGCAACACCCGGATCAACCATTTACATTCAGGTTTTTGGCTACGGAGGTGCAACCGGTAGTTTTGAGTTATGTGTAAATGATTTAGGCACAGTTTCGCTTGATAGTTCCGAATTGCCAATTGTAATGATACATACATTGGGGCAAACCATAATTGAGGATACAAAAATTAATTGCCTCATGGAAATCAAATACAACGGGCCAAACAGTATTACGTATGTGAGCGACAGTGCCAATATTTACAACGGAAATATCGGTATCGAAATTCGCGGACTCACATCAGCAGGTTATCCGCAAAGTCCTTATGGGTTTGAAACGCGCGATTCGGCAGGAGGAAATAATAACGTTTCTATTTTGGGAATGCCTGCCGAAAACGATTGGGTTTTACTCTCGAACTACAACGATCGTTCGCTCGTGAAAAACCTGATCTCGTACAAACTGTTTGGCGAAATGGGAAATTATACGCCTCGCGCTCAGTTGTGTGAAGTGCTCGTCGACAGCTCGTACAAAGGAATCTATGTAATCGGCGAAAAAATTAAACGCGATGCAAATCGTGTGGACATTGCCCGATTGAATCCGCAAGATACGTTGGGAGATGAGTTAACCGGTGGTTATATTCTGCAACAAAACTATTGGAATGCCAATAATAGTTTTCAATCCAATTACTCGCCAATTGATCATCCCGGGTTTGATGTTTACTTCGTTTATGAATACCCGGATGAGTTTGCGATACAGCCTGCTCAGAAAGTTTATATAGCAGCATACATCGACAGTCTGGAAACCGCATTGTACAGTCCAAACTTTGCCGACACTGCAACCGGTTATCGGAAATACATGGATACAAAATCATTCATCGACTATTTTATTGTGAATGAAGTAGCCAGAAGTGCCGATGGATTTAAGAAAAGCGTTTTCTTTCACAAGGATAAATATTCGAATGGCGGAAAGCTGCATGCCGGGCCGGTTTGGGATTTCGACTGGGCCTGGAAGAACATGGCTATTTGTTCTATATTTCAAACCAATGGCGGCAGCGGTTGGGCACACCTGATTAATGATTGCTTTACCGATAATTATTCTACCGGATGGTATGTGCGTTTGTTGCAAGACAGCACCTTTGCCAATGAACTGCGCTGTACGTATGAAAATTACAGGCAAACAATTTTAGACACAGCTTATATGTTTGCCTATATCGACAGTATTGGTCAACTTGTTCAAAATGCTCAGGCAAGACATTTTCAGAAATGGCCGATACTGGGCATGAGTGGTCCTGCTCCCGACGACGGGCCTGTGGCAACCACCTATTACGGAGAATTAGATTCGCTCAAATTATGGATCAGTATCAGGCTGCAATGGCTGGATGCCAACATTCCCGGTCTTTGCACGCCTGTTGGTGTAAACGAAACGCAGCCAACCAATACAATTAATTGCTATCCCAATCCGGCAAATGATTATTTGACGATTGACTATTCGTTACCGGCAGCAATGAATGTTTCGTTTCAACTCTTCAACTATCTTGGAGCAGAAGTTTTGACTGTTTCGCAAGGTACGCAAGCATCCGGGCAGCATTCATTAAACCTTGAAACGAGTAATCTTGCTCCCGGTGTTTACATACTAAGGTTTCAGCGGGGAACTGAAATGATTACTAAAAAAATAACCGTTTTGTAAAGTTTTTACCCTGTGCATTGATTACTTTAGGAAAGATGCAATTCATCAGCTAGTATATGGACAGGAAAAAATTTCTGAAACAATCGGCCTTAGTTTCGCTGGGTGGATTGCTTTTTCCTTCAAGCATTCTCAGTTCTTGCAGGAAAGAGGTATTGTTTGAAGATCAGAATTATGATGGCAGAGTAATTATCATAGGAGCTGGCGCTGCGGGTTTATATGCAGGTTATATCTTGAAGTCAAAAGGAATTGATTTTACCATTCTCGAAGCAGCTAACACGCATGGCGGAAGAATGGGAAAGTTAACAGGTTTTGCTGATTATGATATAGATACCGGTGCTCAATGGCTTCACGGGAATAACAATATTCTTGGTGATCTTGTCCAGAAAACGAACACTCCGGTAACTCGTGATTTGACTGAATATACGTACTGGTTTAACGGACAACTTGTTTCAGCATTACCCATAGATCCGTTCATTTTTGAAGGCGAAAATTTGCCGGATGTATCGTTCAAAGATTACGCACATCAGCAAGGATTCGGAAATGAATACGATACAATTATAGAGGCAATTGCCGGCGATCAGGGGGCATCAGCGTCATTGCTTTCGGCTTATTGGAACAATAAAGAAGAAGAAAACTGGGTATCGGGCGATGATGATTTCAAGTTTGCAGCTACTTATTTTGATTTCATTGATACACACATTGCCCGCCCTGTAATTGATAAAGTTGTACTGAACACTCCGATTACAGGTATTAATTATGCAGGCGAAAAAATTCAGCTAACCGATGCTTCTTCCAATCAATGGATAGCCGACAAGGTTATTATTACAGTGCCGATTGCTATTTTAAAGCTCAACGAAATTAGTTTTACCCCTGCGCTTCCTGCTGCGAAAAATGAAGCTTTTTCAAAAATTGGAATGGGGCCGGGCATGAAAGTGTTTTTGAAATTCAGTGCAAAATTCTTTGAGCCGCTTGTAATCGGAGGTGCAATTTGCGCAGCATACATTGATGATACGGTTGGCAAAACGACTTCGGATCATATTCTTCTCGCATTTGTAATGGGTGATCAGGCGGCTTATTTGCACGCGCTTGGCAGCGATAATGCGATAACAACTGCTTTGCTGCAGGAGTTAGACAGCCTGTACAGCGGACAAGCAACAGCTTCGTTCCTTGCTTCATCGGTACACGATTATACCAGCAAGCCATTTATCAAAGGTGCTTACGGATACAGCACAACAGGCATGAATGATGCGCGTACTGTTGCGGCCCAGCCGGTAAACGATAAACTGTTTTTTGCCGGCGAAGCAATGAATACCAATGGCCATCATCAAACCGTTCAGGGGGCAGTAGAATCAGGCTACAAAGCTGTGATTGATCTTTTAAAAAGTGTTGAAAAATGAAGCGTATCTGTTTTGCCGGCTTCGTGTTTTTTATTTCGTTATGTAGCCTGAATGCTCAATCATTCTCGGCAGAACTTTCGTATTCGTATTTCTACTCCGGCCAGTTCGACAAAGCCATTCAAACCTATAATTTCAGTCGCCCGCATCTGAGCCAAAAACAACCTTTACTCATGCATGGTGCTTCTGCGGGGTTGAGTTATTTGTTTCGATCTGATCGTAGCGTAAAACAAGGCATCGGAATTTCTTATTCCCGAATCAGCAGCACTGCCGAAAACGATAATTGGGAAAATACCCTCAACCTGCATGTTTTAGATTTGAGTTATCTCTTTCACCATGAATACTCCGGAAAATTTTCGGGATTGTATGCTCAACTATTGATTTCAGCTAAAGCAGGACTTCTTAACCGCCGTATTAATGGAGAACCTCTGGTGGTTGATGACGAAAACCTGAAAGCAACCGGCATAGGAGGAAGCGTACATCTGAAATCAGGTTATTACCTGAAAGCAAAAGGCAGAATCTTGTTATCGCCATATATTGCTATTGGTTATTGTCCGTTTCTGTACGCACCGAATGCAGAAGGTGTAATCAATCAAACACAGGAACTTTCCGGCAACTCCTGGACTGCCTTGCTGAATGCGCAGCTTGGTATTGGAATTACGTTTAACCGGAAAACCAATGCAGAATAGCGTAAAATAGTATTAGTCTATTCATCTCTAACACTTAGATTTGACGAATTGAATTTTGCTTTATGACTAAATACCTATTCATCTTTCTGATTGCCCTCACTTTTGTTAATCAAGGTTGTGAAACGAAATCAGTTTCTGATACTCCGAAGCAAGCAGCAGTTGAAGCGAGACATCACTATTCGGAAGAGGAAGAAAAAGTTTTTTATCAATTAAAAATCTATGACAGTTTACTGTTTGGTGCCGTATTCGGTTCCTGCGATACGGCTCTTGTAAAATCACTAATCACAACTGATCTCGAATTTTATCACGATAAATCAGGCGCGAGTAATTCCGACACAAGTTTTATTCGTACAATAATCGGTCTTTGCAAAAGCGAATACAAGCCTTCCAGAGAATTAGAGCCGGGCAGCTTAGAAATTTATCTTCTGAAAAATAAGGATGTGTTGTACGGAGCAGTTCAAACCGGGAAGCATGTGTTTTATGAAACACCTCCCGGCAAAGAAAAACAGCTGACAAGTACAGCGCGTTTTACACATCTCTGGCTGCTCGAAAACGGGAATTGGAAACTAAAGCGGGTGTTGAGTTATTTTCATCAAACACCTGAAGCGGAGAAGTGAACTTTACTTCCCCAGCAACTCTTTCGCATTCTTCAACGCAGCATCACCGGGTTTTCCGGCGCTCAGCATTTTGGCGATTTCTTCAATTTTCTTCTATGATTCGTTGAATTGAGTTCGCCAGATTATAAACCAATTACAGGAACTTTAGTAGTTACTATTATTGGATCACGGTAAATCTTCTTTTCGTATCGTGGTGTGAGCTTCATATCATTGTATGCCTTATCCTCAAAGTATTTGGTCTCTACAATTGCTGATACTTTTACGTTAACATCAATTCCTTGAAAGTTATTATCGTTGTAAAGTAAAACGAAATATGTACCCTGCATTAAGCCCTGATCTGTAAACTTTCTGTAGCCAGCAACACCTTTGCCACTATCCCAAACCCTGTATTCGCTTCCGGCAAAAAATAAATCTTTGTTTGCCTCATCTGCAATAGAATATTTCACATCTTCTCCTAAAGTAGGTACCATTAATTCGGAAATCGTACCAACTGCCAAAGCCCCAAGCGGAGTTGTATAAACTGCAGCCACACCTTGTGCAAGTTTTCCAACAGTTCGTACGTTATTTGCCCATGATTGCTGAGCTTCTTCGCCTACGCCAACCCAATATGCCCATGATATTACTCTTGTTGGTTGATAAAGTGATATTTTATTTTGAGGAAGTGTGAAAAATATACTCGACTTGTTCCCATTACTGTTGGTATATGAATGTACACGCTGAATTTTGTCGAAGATAATTTCTTCTTTCTGTACTGTTTTTACAAGTTCTCTTCTGGTTTTTGGAATATATGTTGTGTCGTAACCTATTAGCTCTTCTTTTACATAGCTACGCCACGTAGTATCTTGCTTAACTTGCCAATTAACAGCACAATTAAAGTTTCGTGTTTGATCTGAAGCCGGTATGCGCTGGATTTTGATTTTACACACCCTGCCAAGCATTGCACTGTTGTAAAATCTAAATTTATAAACAGCTTTGCGTGTTACATTAATGGTTTTATTCTCAATTTTTGATGTTTTAAAATCAGAAAATTTAGAGTTTAGTGGGTACTCAGTAATTTCGATTTCTTTTAGCTCCTTATTATCTACTTCAGAAAAATTGAAAATAATTTTATCCCCCTCTGCAAAACCATAGTACAACACTTCTTCTGAGTTCCCCGAAATTTTCAAAGTTTGATCTGTAACGTCAACTGCCGAGTCGCCAACAAATATTAATGAGCTAAGCAAACCAATACCACCAACAGCAGCAAAGGTTGTGAGAAAATTAGTCATAACTTGTTAATGTTATTTGTATGAATTATGAGTATAGTTTTGCCAATTCATTAATAGGTAAAAAGGCGTTATTTATAATTTGCGTTGGCGAAACTATAGAAAAAACAATTTCAGTACATCCCCATATCTTAGGATATATTAGTAGGGGAATAAAAAAATGAATAGATTTTATCAGCTTTTCCCCAGCAACTCTTTCGCATTCTTCAACGCAGCATCACCGGGTTTTCCGGCGCTCAGCATTTTGGCGATTTCTTCAATGCGCTCGTTTTTGCTCAGAAGTCGGATGCTGGTTTCTGTGCGTTGCTTGCCTTCGAGTTTATAAACAAACAGGTGATTTTGTCCGCGGCTGGCCACCTGCGGCAAATGGGTGATGGCGATAACCTGTAAGTTTTTGCCCATCTGCTCCATAATCAATCCGGTTTTGGCGGCGATGTCGCCAGAAATGCCGGTGTCAATTTCATCGAAAATAATGGTGGGCAGAGCAGTATGCTGTGCCAGCAGGGCTTTGAGGCTAAGCATGAGGCGCGAAAGTTCGCCGCCCGAGGCTACCTTGCTCAGCAGTTGAGGAGCTATGCCTTTATTGGCGCTGAAACGGAATGTTACTTTGTCGGTACCTGTCTCGCGGAGCTCCGGAAGCTGCTCCAGATCTGCTTCAAGCACAGCATTCGGCATGCCCAACTGCTGCAGCATTTCCTGCACGGCTTTTACAAGCTTGGGAGCTACAGCATGGCGTTTTTTGCTGAGTTTGGCGGCCTGCAGTTGCAGTTTGGTTTGCAATGCTGCCAGTTCAGCAGCAACAGCATTGATCTGCTCTTCGAGTGTGCCGGCTGCGGCTATTTTACTGTCGAGATCAGCGCAGATGGCTTGCAACTCTTCAACCGTTTTAACACCGTGTTTCTGAGCGAGACGATAAATCAGATCAAGCCTTGCCGTGAGGTGTTCAATACGAGCAGGATCGTGCTGTACGTTGCCTTCGAGGTCTTCCAGCTCGGCGGAAATGTCTTTGAGTTCAATATGACTTACCGAGAGCCGCTCGTGCAAAGCCGCAATAGCCGGGTTGAATTTGGCCAACTGACCCACCGAATTCCGGACCTCTGCCAATGCCTGCAGCAGCGATTGTTCGGCACCATCTAATGTAAAAACGGCTTTGTTTAAACCGGTCTTTATGGTCTCTGCATTTTCAAGTGTCTGCAATTCCTCCTCGGCAGCGGTTTGTTCTCCGGCTACAAGATTTGCGGCATCCAATTCTTCAAACTGAAACCGGTTGAACTCAAGCTCACGCCGTGATGCAGCTTCCTGTGCTCTCAGTTCTTCGAGCTTTTTGGTCAGTTTGCGAAACTGCACAAACTGATTGCCGTAAGTGGTCAGCTCATCAGCATGCGCTGCAAGCGAATCAAGCAGCGAAAGCTGAAATCCCGAATCGTTGAGTGTAAGTGTTTCGTGCTGAGAGTGAATATCTACAAGCCTTTCGGTAACAGCACGCAGCACGGTCAGATTTACCGGCGTATCATTAATAAACGCCCGCGATTTTCCTTCGGGATTAACTTCACGGCGAATAATGGTGGTTGCTGCGTAGTCCAGATCATGTTGCAAAAACAGCGGTTCAAGCGAAAACCCTTTTATCTCAAACTGTCCTTCAACCACACATTTTTCAGCAGCATCAGAAAGCGCAGCCGTATCAGCGCGCTGCCCCAGCAGCAAGCCCAAAGCGCCAAGAAGAATGGATTTTCCGGCGCCTGTTTCTCCGGTAATAATGGTTAATCCCTGCCCGAAATCAATTTCAAGCTGCGATATAAGCGCGTAGTTTTTTACAGATAAATGGCGAAGCATAAGTAAGTGTAAAGTTACCGCAGAAATCAGTTTGGAACTATTTTTTCCTGTTCTTGTTTTGTTATTTTATCCAAGAGATTTCAATAAAAATGTGATTTCATTTATCATAATTTCTAGTTCTGACGCGATGCATCGCGTCACGACAAGACTATGAATATCAAATGCATTTATAACATTGTTGTCATAAACGAGAACAGGCAGCCTTTGGCTGCCTGTTCTCGTTTATCTATCCGGCGAAGCCGGAAAATTTATCACTTCTGAACTCCCGCATTAACTGCAGGAGAAGAAACATTCATCACTTCTGAGCGATAGCCGAAGAAACACTCAACACTTTACATTCCGGCGAAAGCCGGTTAGGCTGTAACTTTCCCAAGCACCTGCGCCATTGTTTTACCAATCTGAGCGGGCGATTCAACAACGTGAATGCCGCATTCGCGCATGATTTCCATTTTGGCTTCGGCGGTATCTTCTGCTCCGCCAACAATGGCACCGGCGTGACCCATGGTGCGGCCTTTGGGTGCTGTGCGGCCGGCGATAAAGCCTACTACGGGTTTTTTGTTACCGTTGGCTTTGATCCAGCGTGCTGCTTCGGCTTCAAGTCCGCCGCCAATTTCACCGATCATTACGATGCCTTCGGTAGCAGGGTCATTCATCAACAACTCAACCGCTTCGCGTGTGGTAGTGCCGATAATCGGATCGCCGCCGATACCGATGGCTGTGGTAACACCAAGTCCTGCTTTGGCAATCTGATCAGCTGCTTCATAGGTGAGTGTGCCTGATTTTGACACAATACCTATGGTTCCGGTTTTAAATACAAAGCCCGGCATGATACCTACTTTGGCTTCGCCGGCGGTAATTACGCCCGGACAGTTCGGTCCGATCAGGCGTACGTCGCGGCCGCGGAGGTATTCTTTGGCTGCAACCATATCTTTCACGGCAATACCTTCGGTAATGCACACAATTACTTTAATACCTGCATCAGCAGCTTCCATAATTGCATCGGCAGCAAATGCCGGGGGAACAAAAATGATGGAAACGTCGGCACCGGTTTGTGCAACAGCATCAGAAACAGTATTGAAAACCGGACGATCGAGGTGCTGTGTACCGCCTTTACCCGGGGTTACACCGCCCACCACATTGGTGCCGAATTCAATCATCTGACCTGCATGGAAAGTGCCTTCACTACCGGTGAAGCCCTGTACAATTACTTTGGAGTTTTTGCTGACGAGAACGCCCATATCGAGTTGTATTGGATGGCTGTTTGTTATTGTGAAGCGCAAAAATAACAATTGCCCGGTGATTTGACGATGAAAATTCACGAATTAACGCACAGTAAAAATTCCCATTAAAAACCATTTTTGTCCATTGAAATAAAAATACTTGTAACTACATTTGTTTTGCTCAACAATAAACTTAGTCTGCCATGATAAAAAAAGTACTTATTATTTCCTCGGCCATCATCGCCGGTTTCTTTGCTTTTATTGGAATTCCTGATGCTGTTTCTTCAACCAGCGGATCTCCTGCAGGTCGAACCGGTGCTCCCGGCGATAACAACGGCGCAACCTGCACCGGCTGTCATTCTGGAACTGCATCCACCCAGCAAGGTATCATCACACATAATATTCCGGCTTCAGGCTATGCTCCCGGGTTTACTTACCAGATCTCAGCAACCTTTACTTCTGCCGGCAGAACCAAGTTTGGCTTTCAAACCAGTCCGCAAGATGGTGCAGGTAATCAGGTAGGTACGTTCACCGCTACCAATACAACCGAAACTCAGACGCAAAGCTCCGGCAAATACATCACACACCGCACCGCCGGAACATCAGCTCCTACAAGTACAAAAACATGGACATGGAACTGGACTGCGCCCGCAACAGCCAGCGGTCCGGTTACTATTTACGGGGCTTTCAATGCCACCAACAGCCAAACCAACAGCTCAGGCGACTTAGTGACTTTATCCAACACAGGTCCAATTCAGCCTGACCTGACTTCAGTTACCGAAGCCATTGAATTTGCTGCACTTCAGCTTTTCCCTGTACCTGCTACAAACGAACTTACAGTTAATCCCGGCCGCGATTTTGGTGCTGCCCGTCTTTCAATTGTAAGTATCGACGGAAAAGCGGTAAAAGAAATCAACCTCGATAGTTTCGGCACGATTGGCACAACTATCGATATCAGCACACTGCCCCAGGGCGTTTATTTCCTGACCATTGAGGCCGACGGAAAAACAGCGGTTCGCCGCTTCATGAAGATGAATTAAGATTCTCTGCACACCAACACTAAAAATCCCGCTTCACGTTTTTGGAGCGGGATTTTTTAATTTCTGATTTTGAGTTTCAGCCTCAAACCTCTTTCCGGCGCAAGGCTTTTACCTCAGAACGCTTGGTTTTTTCGGCAAGGCGTTTCTCTTTAACGGCTCTCGGGATTTTTGTTTTGAGCCGTTTTTTTTCAGGTTTCAGCGCAACTTCCAGAAGCCGGTAAAATTTTTTGCCGATACGTTCTTTGTTCTCGTGCTGAGAACGGTCGCTGTCTTCGGTAAGGCGAAGTACACCTTCTGTGGTAAGTTTTGAGGCTAATTTTTCCTGAAGACGCAGCTTTTCTTCGTCACTCAGTAACTGTGACGCCGGAAGATCGAACATGAGTTCAATGCGCGACGAAACTTTATTGACATGCTGCCCGCCTTTGCCACCCGAACGGGTAGCGCGGAAACTGCATTCAGAAAGAAGATTACGTTCGCGGAGCGTCATAATGCACAAAGTTAGCACAAGCCTAGCCGGTTACTATCTTTGACCAGTGAAAAATTATCTGACACTTTTTCTGGTTTTATTATCTGCCGGATTGTTTGCCCAACTGCGAACAATAACCAAGACCGAGGAAACATTTTATCCCGGCGGCAAATTACATACACGAACAGTTACACGTACAACCACTCGCCGAAAGCCTGATCTCTTTAATCAGTACAAAAAAGAAAAAATTATTACGGATACGTATGACTCGTCCGGAATAAAACAACAGCATAGTTTACGGGTGCAGCAGTTTACCCGCGAAGGCCGTCCGTGCCGTGAACTGCGCCTGCGTCAAACAAATTACAACAGCCAGGGCAAACGAATCAGGTTTGAGAAGAGCCGCTGCGATGGCCGCCGCAGTGTAGTGAAAGAATACAGCAATGGTCGCCGCATCCGAAAATGTGTTGAACGAAGACCCAAAAAGACCTGATGTGTTTTTACTGGCACGATTGTTTCACCCCATCATCAGCATTTACAGGTATGAAAATAAAACTCAATATGCGCTTTTCCTTACTACTGTCGGCAGTGGTTATTTCTCAGTCGCTTTTTGCACAGCTCCCGATTTTCGGAGCCGACAGTTTAATGAAACACTACACTGCCCGCGCATCACAATTGCTCGACCGCCGCAACGCATTATCGGCGCACTATACCATTGATCTGTTTGGTGTAAATATGTATGCCGGCGCATCCGAAAAAGCCGCCGGAAAGCCCGAATACCGGGTAACCTGGAGCGAACTGCCTATTTACAAAGCCATACTTGCTCACGCTCCGCGTGAAGAAGCGATACGCATTATGCGCGAAAAAGGCAGCGGACCGTTTTCGCCCGAAATCACGAAAACCTACTACCAGCTCGGACAGCATCGGCATAACGATTTTTCGCCTTCAGCTACAATGCCGCTCAATGGGTTGCGCATTGCACTCGATCCCGGCCATTTTGCTTTCGACTCGGCCAGCAGCAGGGTAGAGGACAAGTACCTTGATTTTAAAATTGCAGGAAGCGGTACCGACAGCCTACGCATCAATTTCTTTGAATCGAAACTAACCTGGCAAACCGCAACCATTCTGGCGCAGCAACTGCGCAGTGTTGGAGCAGAGGTAATGTTTACCCGCGAGTACGGACTTACAGCTTTCGGCAAAACGTATGAGCAGTGGAAAAAAGAGGATTACCCGCGTACGCTCGATTCGATGCTGAAAGTTCGTCCGAATGATGCCAACCTGAAAAAGCTGAAAAACACACGCTTGTCGCAAGATGATCGCCTGATTTTCCGTTTTGTTTTTCGTGATGTTGAATTGCGGAAACGTGCCAATCTGATCAATGCGTTTCGTCCGGATCTGACCGTTATTTTGCACTACAATGTTGACGAAACTAATACAGATTGGAAACGCACAACGGAGCGCAATTACAACATGGCCTTTACCGCCGGGAGCTTTCAGGCAGGCGAGCTTTCAGACAGCGAAAAGCGGTTCGATTTTCTGCGCCTTCTGCTCACGGATGAATTAACCGAAAGCATCACATTTTCAGGCGCTGTAACCCGGCGGTTTGAATCGGAGCTGCGTGTACCGCTGGCCACTCCCCGTGATGCGACGTACCTGCAAAACAGTTGTCTGCAAACCGGACAGCCCGGCGTGTTTTGCCGCAATCTTTCGCTTTGCCGCTTGGTGCAGGGCACAATGATTTACGGCGAAACGCTTTATCAGGATAATGTAAACGAATGCACGCAACTTATGAAAGCCGCACAAACAGCATCGCCGGGACCTGATGCGCGCACGTTTCAGGTGGCAATGGCTTACTACAATGGAATTATAGATTGGGCACAAGCGCAGCCGAGGGAGTAATGACTTCGGCCATCAAAATGCAGAAAAAGCAAACGGCTCTCAATTTTGAGAGCCGTTTGCTTTTTATTTCCCTTTAAAGAAATCGCTATTCCGTTTATTCATTCTCTTTTTAGTTTTCTTGCCCTGTTTTTTCGCAGCACGTTCGGCACGCTTCTGGGCTTTCTGATGATCTTTCAGAATTGTTGTACTCGTTTTGGTTTTCGCATTCTTGTACTCATTGGTAGGCCCGTCGCGGCGAGAGCGGCACGAGGCTAAAACAAGTAATCCTGATAAAGCAAAAAGAGCAATTCTGTTCATACACTACTTAACGAAACACGGATCAAATTATTTTGGATTCTGTTCTTTTGCCTTTTTCTTATCCTCGTTAATGCGGCGATTCATAAACGTTTCGATTCCTTTGGCATCCAAACGTTTTGCGAAAATCTTTTTCTGCTTGTCGAGCAAATACACGGTCGGTGTGCTGTACACATCAAAGTAATATTTGTAATTGGCCAGCAGTTGCGGATCTGAAGACATGACATTTACCCAGGTCAGTTTATTGTCGCGGATAAACTTCTTCCACGCAATTGGGTCGTGTTCCGAATTGATGGCGTAAACCTCTACAGAAACACCTTGTGCCCGCAGCGAATCATAATAAGTTTTGATAACCGGAATTTCTTTTTTGCAATGGCTGCAGGTAGGCTCCCAGAAAATCAGAATGGTGTAGTCGGCATTTACGTACTGGAGCTGACGAACAACGCCAGAAGTATCGGAAAGCTGAACGTTTACAGCACTTGCGCCGAGCAGCGAATATTTGAGTTTTGTTGCGCGGTCAATTACTTTCTTTAGCTGTGCTTCACTCAGCCACCACACTTGCTTTTTCATGTGATAGGTTTCTACCATATTCACAAATATGGCATCGTAGCCCATCACTTTCGATATTTCGTACGTGTAGGTTACATAGTGAACAGCATACTTGAAATTATCGCTGTCGGAGCGGGCTTGTTCTATAATCCAGTGCGCTGCTTTGATGATTGAATCGGGTGCAGGTGAGGTGATTTTTTCGAGATAGAATTTCAGTTTGTTGTGATAAACCGGAGTACGCAGCAAGCGTCCGTCGGTAAAATCAAAACCATCCCAGTAATGTGCTTTGTAGTTACGGTTGTTCCAGGCCGAATCAATTTTACCGTCGGGCAAACGCGGACATTGGTCATACGGCAGCAAATCGGGCTCATCCATTGCGCGAAGCACTTTGGCAAAGAAACTTTCGGGGTATTTTACTTTGTAGAAATTACGCTTGTACTCTTTTACATCCTTGTCGATGGCTGTGATCTGCTCACGGACTTTCTTTTCGGTAATCGAATCTTTGGCATCTGCTGCGGCTTTCATTTCGGCCTGCAGTTTTTCCATTTCTTTTGATTTGCCTGAAAGAAAGATATTGTGTTCCAGGAAATACTCGTTCTCTTTTGAGCCGGTAATTTTCATCTTACCGATCATATCGGTTGTATCGGTTTCAACCGAAAAATTCATTTGCCCGTCGAGCAAAATAAGTTCAAAATACTTACGTGTGCTACCTGTCGGAAATTGCACGATGTAAATACCGGCATCACGTTTCTCGGTGGTTTTAAAAACGAAATTTCCGTTGGCATCCACCTTTGCGCTGTCTTGTATGTATTGCTTATCGCCAAAGTAATTGGCCAGAATAGCATCACCAGCAGTTGCACCTTTCACCTGAAAACGCAGGTTGAGCTGCTGTGCAGGAGCCGGTTTAACTGGTTTTGCTGCGGTTTTGGGAGGTGTTTGAGCAAAAACTACAGCCGATAATACTGCAAGAGTAAGGGTAAGAAGGTGTTTCATAAGTTTACGTTGCCGTGTAAATTTAGCGAATTTGTATCAAAAACTAAGCCAGATTGACAGAGCGGGGAGCGAAGAGCGGAGAGCGGGTGTTACCTAAAAGTTTTCTCTTCGCTGCGCTCAGATCTGCTGGTTTTCTTTTCGCTGCGCTCAGATTCACTGGTTTCCTTTCGCTGCGCTTGGGGGTTAGGGTTTTGCTAGTTTTACTATGCCGCGCCATACTGCCCAGAGGTTAGCCAATACAAAAACTGCTGCGCAGGCGATGCCGGTGAACACAACTTTCCAGCTCATACCGCTTTCAAGAACAAGATCGGGGCTTTGCGATTCCAGATAGCTGCTGAGTGCGGGTTTGCCGAGCAGTATGCTGAGCAGTGCAAGCACAAGCACTCCAACGTAAAGCAGCGAATAGAAAAGAATGTATTTCCGGCAAAGCTGCCAGGGCGTAAAGCCAATGCGGATCAGCGTTTGCAGCTCGTATGCCGATTTGCTGAGCAGCAGTTGTGCATACAGTAAAAAACTCAGTAAGGCCAGCAGCACAATTAGTGCGCCGATAGCGGTAATGATCGTCATCAGCACATTCAGTGCGGCCTGCAAACGGCCCGAGCGGAGGCTTTCGGTGTTGGTTTCGTAGCCGTTTTCGGAGAAATGTGCGGCCAGTTTGCCAACTCCGCTGCCTTCGCAGGCTACAATTACACGGCTGGGGACTTCGCTGCCGGGTGTTATGCCGGAAAACTTTTCGTTGGCATAATCAATAAAGCCTTGCGGAGCCAGAATGCTGTTGATACGATCGCTGAAACCGGCCAGCCGGCCTTTGAATGTAGCCGAGCCTTTGGGGCCGCTTACTTTTACATCAAAGCTTACCAGTCCTACAATTTCTTCGGTCATCTGCGGCAAGCCCTGTGTGGGTGCAAATCCGAAATTGTAGAGCCGGATATAATCGCGCGGAATGATGATCGGTACCAGCGAATCGCCTTCGCGCCAGTTCCAGTCGCCGCTCTGTACATCCATAAATCCGGAAGGCACAGCTTCAAAAAATACTTGTGTGTACATGCCCGGCAAGCCCTGATCGCCGCCCTGCATGCTTACACTAACTTTGAAGCGACTGGTAGTTAGCGGTGCTGCATTCTGCACGCCTTTTACAGCTTTCAGTCCGGCAATGTCTTCGGGCTTAAAGCCTTTGTTGCCGCCGAAAAGTGTGTTCAGCAGATTTACTTTTTTGTTGATGACCAGGTACTGCGTGCCGTTCAGGTTTTCGCCTTCGCCAAAAACTTTCGATACATCAATGTACAACTGCAAAGCAGCCAGCAGCATGAGCATGCCGATAAAAGCACCTGTTACAGCTAAAATCAATGTTCCGGTTTGCCGGTGCTGGAATAATAGTCGGCGCAGCATCAGATAATCAGGTGTTTGTTAAACTCAAAATGCGCCGATTGTCCGAGACTCGTGAGCAGCAGTCCGGCATTGTGGTTGTTGCAGTGTTCGGTGATCATTTGCGCGGCAATAGCGGCATTGGCATCATCCAAATGGCTGAACGGCTCATCAAGCAGCAGCAGTTCAAATGGCTGCGCCAGCGCGCGGATAATAGCAATGCGCTGCTGCTGACCAAGCGAAAGTGTGCCGCAGGTTTGGTTCAGCCGATGATCAACGCCCAGCTGCTTTGCCATTTCGATTACCTGAACCTGTGTGAGTGCTTTGCTCAGACTGTTTTTCAGCAGAATGTTTTCGAGGGCAGTCAACTGCGGGAACAGGCGTAATTCCTGAAACACAGCCGATAGTTTTGTGCGCCGCAGTTCGGCCCAGTCGTTCAGTGAGACAGTGCGGATGTCTTTTCCGTCGATACTGATTTTTCCGTCGTAGTCATTCCGCAATCCGAAGATGAGCGAAACGAGCGTTGTTTTTCCCGTGCCCGATGGAGCCTGCACCAAAAGCCTGTCGCTGCTGCTGAGCGTACACTCTGATTTCCAGATACTGCCCTGCGTAAGCGGCGTATCGGCTAGGGGGCGGGGGAGAACCTGACTCAGTGTAATCTGCATACAGCCTTTAAAACTTACTTACGGTTTCGGCTGCATGTACGATCAAACGGTAAAGTGAGTTGCCTTCGCCGGGTTTTATATGTACCTGAAGCAAATTGGTATTGCCTTCTCCGCTCAAACTCACATACTGCAATGGCTCAGCAGCCAGTGTATAATTTCTGTAACCGCGATCGCCCATTTCATCTTTCATCACATCGGTAAGCATTGACGGATATTTTGAAGTGCTCATCTCTAAACGTCCGCTGGCAGGCTTTTTCACATCAATATCGTTGGATGGTTTGCCGGCCAGTTTGCCGTTGCGCATAAGTTGTGCTGCTGTGCCGTAACTGTTGGTAATGATCAGGTGCGAACCTTTCATGGCCGCATAAACATTAGCACCCATTCCGGTTGCGCCGCTGTAAAATCCGTCGGCTGTTTTTGACATATTGGCCTTGCGGATGAGTTTACCCGGTGTTACTGTATCTGTTATGGAGAGATTAAGTACAAATACAGGCACTTTTACTTCTGTCGGGTAATCATATTCATCAGAATCAAATCCGGCATCATCAAATTTGCTGTTAAAGCTCTGATAGATTTCCCGCATTTTATCCATCTTTTCTTTGAGCACAGGATCTTCAGCAACAAGATCGCGGTAATCGGTAAATGCGATTGAAACATCGCCGGTAAAGCTGCGGATAACTTCATTAATCTGAATACCCAGCGCATCTTCCATTTCTTCGAGGTTGCGTTTCATATTGGCATCAGCATTGAGTTGTGTAACCAACGCTTTCAAATCAATAGCAGCGCAAATAAATCCTATCGGATCTTTATCGGCAAATGCGTCGAGGTGTTTTGCATCAGGGCCTGATGTGCGGAGCACGTTGGCCTGATCATCGGGCCTGTGAACGGTTGATTGGAAGTCAATAGTTTCATCTTCAAAATTGATGAGCAAATCACTCCAGCCGGTGGGCGAACCAAACATATTGTAGATACCCATCCAGTCGTTCGACTCAGCACCGCGCTGAACTACATTGTTGTCAACCATCAGCCCGATATCAAAATCCTGCGCAGCAAAAGCCTTGTAGTTCGGGTTGTCGAGAATCGAATACTCCTGAGGCTGACGCAGCAAGCGTTCTGCCTGTTGCTGTGTGCTTTCGTCAACGAGCGGACTTCCGATAAACAGCACGCCGGCTTCATCGCTCCAGCAAAGTCCTACATTGTTTTCAATAGGAATGTACCAGAGTCCTTCAACTTTATTTGGACGAGAGTATCCGCCAATTTTTGAGATGGCTGATGCAAACCTTGATCCATCGCTGATTTTGAACACCAGTCCGCTGGTGGTAACACCATCCTGCTGATTGACAAATCCGGCAATGTTTTGGGTGATATCAGCACCAAGATCGGTTGGATCCTGCATGAGCCGTTTCATTTCGGGCGAGAGACTGCCGCTGGTTTGCTGCTTGAAAATGGGCAGCATCATCAGTTTTTTCGGATCTGCTTTTGAAAACAGGTTGCGCACATTGATAACGGCTACGGTAGTGGCTTCTTTGGGAATCAGGCGCAGGTGCGCATCGGTTTTACCAAATTTGAGCCAGAGAAACAGGGCAGCTCCGCCCAGCAGCAACACGCTGCCGCCGGCAATGAGGCCAATTTTCAATCCTTTGTTCATTGTAAAAACAGGCTGGGTTATGTATAGGGTGTTTGAATCAGTTTACGGGAGCTGTGGCAGCGGGTTGTTTTTCTCCGCCCGGTTTGCGGCGGCGTTTTTTGCGTTTCTTTTTTTCGGGATCGCCGCTGTTTTCGGCGGAGGGCTGCTGCGGTTTGGGTGTTTCGACTGTTGCCGGTGCTGCGGGGCGGTTGCTGTTCGGATTCCGGTTCCGGTCTTTCGGCCCTCGGCTGTTGTTTCCGCTGCGACCTTTATTTCCGCCGCCGCTGCGGTTTCCGCCTTTTCCGCTACGGTCGCCGCGGGGAAATGATTTGCCGGGTGTGTACGGCGGCACTTCTCCGTAGCTTTCGGGCAGGGCTACTTTCTCAACCTCGTAGCCGATCAGTTGCTCAATGGCTCCGAAACGGCGCATGTCTTCGGGGTTGATAAACGTAACGGCCTGACCGGTTGACTCGGCGCGGGCTGTGCGGCCTACGCGGTGAACGTAGTCGGCTCCGTCGCCCGGAACATCATAGTTCACCACCATGCTTATGTTTTCAATATCGATACCGCGCGAAAGCACATCGGTGGCAACAATGATGCGGATCTCGCGGTTGCGGAATTTCCGCAGGGTGTCTTCGCGTTCATTTTGCTCCAGATCGGAGTGAATGGCGGCCACCGAAAGCCCGAGCTTTTTCAGCTCGCGCTCCATTGTTTTTACATTGCTCTTGGTCGATGAAAAAACGATCACGCTCAGCAATTCCTGCGATTGCAGAATGTGTTCGAGCAGCGGCAGTTTCTGCGCGTTGTATGTGCAGTAGGCCGTTTGCTTGATGCCTTCTGCCGGTTTTGAAATGGCGATGTTCACCTGCTCCGGATTGTGCAAAATTTGTGCTGCCAGCTGACGAATCCGCGGCGGCATGGTAGCCGAAAACATCAGTGTTTGCCGCTCTTTGGGCAAGTGCGATGCAATCCGCATAATATCATCATGGAATCCCATGTCGAGCATGCGGTCGGCTTCATCCAGAATCAGCGTTTTGATGCTGCTGAAATCGACATAGCCGAGGTTGAGGTGTGCCAGCAGTCGGCCGGGAGTGGCTACAATGATATCGGTGCCGGTTTGCAGTGCTTTCTTTTCGCGGTCGAAACTTTCGCCGCTGCCGCCGCCGTAAACCGCTATGCTGCTCACTTTGG
>CALRTD020000011.1:0-22197 GCA_943371015.1 Synechococcus sp. UW140
CATCAGAATAAAAAATACCTCAAAAACGCATTAAATATAACTAATCAGATCTACTGCTTTTTTGCTATTTTTTTATTATATTACAATATATAAATAGATTTGGGAAAAAAATCTATGAAAAAACTTATCCTCCTCGCAGTCATTAGCGCATTTGCTGTTTCCTGCAAAGTAACTACACCTGTTGCTGCAACGTCAAACCCGATAGGCAGCAAAGTTGGTGTTTCAAAAGCCCGCCGTATTTTCGGTTTTTGGGTACAGAGTGATGCATCAATTGCTACAGCAGCAAAAAACGGCGGAATCACCAAAATTTCAACGGTTGATATGACCCGCCGCAATGGTATAATTATTTACAAAATCGAAACACGCGTTACCGGCGAATAAGCGAACTGCTAACGAAAATGCCCGGACAAAAATTTGTCCGGGCATTTTTAGTTGTAAAGCGTGTAGCTCAGGCAGCGTTTACGGTTATTTTTCCGCGATTAACACCTGCTACCACAATTGGTTTTTGTTCGTCTAAGAATTGTCCGTTTGCGGAGTGGACTTCTACTAAATGTCCGTTAATATTGGCTTTCCCGGCTGGCGCAAGGCGTGAAATCGTAATTCCTGTATCGCCCACTTTTACTGGTGTGTCATCAAGTGTGTTCACCCGGCCACTGAGTTCAGTGTTAAGCGAAATTCGTTTCCACATACCGCTTTTAAACACCAGCCAAAACAAAAACGCATCCAGAAGTAATGTACCGATTAGTGTAGGTACTCCTCCACTATTTCCCAGGTATGTAAATGATGTCCACACGCCGGCAACTTGCAGCACAAAGCCAATAATACCAGCTATAAGTCCGGGCAGAAAAAAGAATTCGAGCACCAGCAGTATACCGCCCAGCACAATCATAAATACAGTTGCAAATACAATCATGTTGCGGTGTTGTTAGCCTGTTTATTGACCCGGTGCTTTGGTGGTTGCTCCGCCGCCGGTGTAATATTTCATGGCGGTAGGCATAAACGCTTTAATTTCTTTGATGCGGGTTTCGTTGCTTGGGTGTGTGCTTAAAAACTGCGGCGGACCGCTGCCGGTAGCTGCAGCCATGCGTTCCCAAAATCCAACGGCTTCATTCGGATTGTAGCCGGCCATTGCCATAAAGCAAAGACCAAGTTTATCGGCCTCGGTTTCGTGTTTGCGCGAATAGGCAAGCGCACCCAGCGAAGTACCAACACCATACACCTGCTGAAAAATTTGCTGTGTTTGTTCCGGCCGCTGGCTCATGGCTACTGAGAGCGCCATACCGCCAAGCTGTATCGAAAGCTGCTGACTCATGCGCTCGTTTCCGTGGCGGGCAATGGCGTGTGCTATTTCGTGACCCATTACTACTGCCAGTCCGGCTTCGTCTTTGGTTACGGGCAATATACCGGTGTACACCATTACTTTCCCGCCGGGCATGCACCAGGCATTTATCGTTTTGGGATCATTCAGCACATTAAACTCCCACTTATAACCGGCTACCCGTTTCAGGTTTTTGTGTTTAGCGAGATACGAATTAATTGAAGCCTGAATTTTAGAACCTACTTTACGCACCAATACAACATTGGCATCATTGCCGGCTGCGGGCGGATTTTTGGCCATAAATCCCTGATACTCCTTTACACTCATACCAATGAGTGTGCTTTCGGGCAACAAGTTAAACTGGCGGCGTTTTGTGATTGGCACACGGGCGCAAGACCATGCAAATAGCAACGATAGCGTAAAAAGGCCGAGGGCAAGGCGTTTCATAAGTCAAACAGTTTTCTGATTCAATAGATCTAATTCACTAACCGTGCCACGCTGAAACAGATGGTAAAAACGGTTACTCAATTTTTGCAGAAAGTCCGCGGTCGAGAAGTGCCTCACACATCGGACGAAGTTCGCGGTTTGAACCTCTCTTAACTCCACATTTCCCGGTAAAGTGAACCAGATGTGCACACTGCTCGGCCTGAACCGGATCGTGGCGACAAATTTTAACGAGCGATTCAATAACCCAATCAAATGTGTTGTGATCGTCGTTATAAAGAATCAGATCGTACAATTCCTTCACTTCTTCATCGAGGAGAAGGACTTCGTCCTGTTCTGTTTCGGGTGAAAAAATGTTGTTGTGTGGTTTCATGATGTAAAAATACAAAGAAAATAGTAACGATATCCGGCCGGATATCGCTACTATAGATACGGCCGGATATCGCTACTATAGATACGGTCGGATATTGCTACTACAACGCCTGCACTACCCCCCATTCCTAGCCTGAGCAACCGGAATGCGTTTTCCGTTTTTCCATGCTGCAACAAAAGCATCGCTGATGCCTTTGGCGGCACACTCTTCACGCAGCGCAACAGCGGCTTCGTAGCTGTTTACAGGTGCTGTCATGAAAACGGTGAAACCGTTGTCGGGATTTACATAGTGCCGAACGCCGCGGCCTGATAACTCGATGAAGCGGTTGGCAACGGCCACAGGCACCTGTTCGCGGAAGGCTCCGAGCTGAACAGTGTAAACGATGCCGCTGTCCGTAACCGGGGCTGAGCTGCTGACCTGCTGACTGAAAGGCAAACCGGCAGCAGGTTGCGATGCAGGCTGGTTTTGCGGTGCTGACGGCTGCTGTGTTTGAGGCGCGCTTTGCGTTGTACTGGCAGGTTGTGTGCCTTGCTGTTCAAGCAAACGGGCTTCGGCAACAGTTATGCGGCGACCATTGTAATAAGCTGTAACAAAAGCATCGCTGATGCCAGTGCTCACAATTCCGCTTTTGGCCGATACCGCTGCATTAAGGTTGTTGTAGCTGCCCGATGAATAACGCAGATTGCCGTTCGGCAGGCGCTCGGTGTTTAAGTTGCTCAGGTTGTAAAGACGTGCCGAGGTAACAGGAGCAGAAAAAACGCCAACCTGAACCGTGTAAAACAGTCCGCTCACAGCGGCTACATCGCGCGAGGGGGCAGCGTTGGCGACAACAGTACCGGCAGCTGTTGTGTTGCCTGCGGCCGGTGTTGTGCCGGCATTTGTAGTTGTACCTCCCGGTTGTGTGGTGCCTTGTTGTGAAGTGTTTCCGGGTGTTGTACCCGAACGCACTCCGGCAGCATCGGCAAGTACTTCAGCCGATACAGTTTCTCCGCTTAGCCGCAGGGCTTCTGCCAGTGTAATGCGCTTGCCGTTGTAGAATGCAACCACAAATGCATCACGGTAGCCCATGTTGCGTATCTGCTGTTTGGCAGCGTTGGCATTGTTGAATTTCATAAACAAACCAGCAGTGTAGCGGGTAAAGCCTTGCGGAGTTGTTTCGCCGGTAAGCGGTGAAATGCCGTCGAATGTTCCGGCCGGAATCGGATTGCGGAACGCACCCACCTGTACTTTAAACACAAGACCTTCCGGCAATTGCGGGTTCATGGGTATGGCAGCAGCATTGGTGCGAACACCCGGGCTGATGCGGAATGATTCGCCCTGTGCTGTTGCCGGTGGTGTTGTGCTTCCGGGCTGTGTGTTTGAAGCTGGCTGAGTATTGCTGCCCGGCTGCGTGTTTGATGCAGTTTGAGCATTATTGCCCGGCTGCATATTGGATGCTGTTTGAGCATTATTGCCCGGCTGTGTGCTGGTATTTACCGGTTGTGTTTCTGTTTGAGTTTGAACAGAAGCCGGTGGTAATACAGGGTTTCCGATGTTCTCTGCCTGAGTAACAGCTTTCACCTGCTCGTAATTCGTTTTATCAACTTCCTGCAAAAACAATTCAGCTTCATTGCGTTTAGCACGGGCCGAAGCATCAGTATTTTCTGCCAATTCGTTTACTGAATCGCGTTTGGCAAAATCATCGCGGGCAAGTTGATTTTCGCGGGTTGCTTCATTAAAGTACTGCTGGCGTTTTGCTTCGTTGTTTTCGTTAGATGCCAGATCTACAAAACGCTGTGCTTCTTCAATATGAGCATTGCCCGAAGCCTCGTACTTTGCCGCCTGGCGGCGCTGCGATGCTGTTTCAATGGCCGCCTCATCGGCCTCTGTAGCTAACGCTGCATAATTTTTATAGGCATCGCTGTTGCGTACAACTTCAAGCTCATCTTCTTTAAATGGCTCGCCGGTGGCGGGGTTAATAACCACGCCTACAATTTTGGGTTCGCCGGTTTCATTAAACGGATCTGTGCTGCCCGGCTGTTGGGGTTGTGTTGAAGATGTTTGCTGTGTTTGAGTGCCCGGTTCGGTTTGCTGCGTTTGTGTTTGCGCTCCCGGATCTGTCTGCTGGGTTTGTGTGCTTACCGTTTGTTGCGTTTGTGCTTCAGTTCCGCCACTTTGTGTTTGCTGCGTTTCTGTAGCTGCTGTTTGTTGTGTTTGTGTGCCCGCTCCCGGATCTGTTTGCTGGGTCTGCGTACTTGCTGTTTGCTGCTCCAGCTCCTGCGCGCGGGTAACGGCTGATGCTGCCTGTGTCTGTCGTTTATCCAGTTCAGCCTGCAGTGCAGCAATATCGCTGTTCAGCGTTTTCTTTTCTGCTGCCGAGCGTGTATTGTTTAATTTCTGCTGTTTAGCAATAATGGTGCTGTCTATTTTTTCGGCCCAGGCATCGTAGATTTCAGATTCGCGGCGGGCACGGGCAGCAGGATCGGTTATGGCTGCGGCAGCCTCCAGTTGCGCAGCAAACGGCGCACCCAGTTTGGCTTCCGGTGTTTCCGAAGCAGCACTGTTCTCTGGTGTAATCTGCGTTTGCGTTTCGGTTCCGCTGTTTTGCGTTTGTTGTGTTTCGGTTCCGCCGCTCTGTGTCTGCTGCGTTTCTGTACTTGCCGTTGATGTAGTTTGCTGTTCGAGTTGCTGTGCTTTGCTGATTGAGGCTACAGCCTGTTCCTGACGCTTATCTAACTCGGTTTGCAATGCAGTAATTTCTGCATTCAGTTGCTTGCGTTCTTTTTCTGTTGTTGCCGCCGAAAGTTTTTCCTGCTTTTCGGTTATGGTGTTGTCGAGTTTCTCTGCCCAGGCATCGTAGATTTCAGATTCGCGGCGGGCTTTGGCGGCAGGATCGGTAATGGCTGCGGCGGCTTTCAGTTGCTCGGTAAACGGTGCTGCAATTTGTGCTTCCGGAGTTCCGGCTGCTGCATTGGTTTCGCTTGCAACCGGTGTTTGCGTTTCAGCAGTTCCGCTCTGAGTTTGCGGCTGTGTTACAACTGCCGCTGACGAAGCTGTAATTCCTGCTGCTTTGTAGCGTTCTGCCGACTGCTGTTGCTTTAGCAGTGCCTGCTTTTCGTGTTCGGCAGCGGCATTCAGGTTTTCGTTTCGGGTGTATGGATCGTTTGTTGCAGCAGCGGCGGCTTTACGTTCGGCGGCGGCCTGCTGCATCAGGTTCTCTGCTTCAACAGCAAGCATACCGGCAGTTTCGGCCTCGTTGCTGCTGTTTCCGGCGGCGGCAGTTTTAAGTGCTGCAAGTTCTGCTGCATTGTTGTTAAACTCTGCTGTATTGGCATCACCCAACTGCTGTGCAGCAAGGGCTTCTGTGTTCCAAAGTTCGCGCTGCACGGCTGTTGCTTCGCGTTGCAGGCGGTCGCGCTCAGCGCCTTGTGTTGCAGCGGCTGCGGTGTTGAGCGAGTCGCGGCGGCTGCGCTGCGTTTCGGCAGTGCGCAGTGTTTCGGTGCGGGCGGCAAGTTGCTGCTGTGCCTGCACACTGTTCAACTGAACTTCTGTTTTAGCCGCAGTTGGTGATGTGCTGTTCGGCTCAGCGCTTTGAGCAACAGGCTCAGCAGCTTCAGTTGCTTTTTGTGCCAGCTCCTGTTTTTCTTCGGCTTGTGTCCGCAATGCTTTGGCCGCAGCTTCGTTCTGTGCTTTGAGTTCCAACTTGCGCTGCGCGGCGGCCTGTTTTTCGTACTTGGCGGCTTCTGCATTCAGCGCATCAGCCCAGCCCGAATAAACTGCGGCTTCGGCAGTGCTGCGTTCAGCAGGTGTTGCTGCACTTACATTTTGCAGTTGAGCACTGTAGTTCGTATTTATCGGCGCCGCAGCTGTTTGCACAGTGGCTGCAACTGCCCGCGCCTGCTGCAATTCTTTTTCGTGTACTGCTGTGGCTTGCTGCACTGCTTTCAGTTCTTTATCCAACTGATCGGCTTCGGCATTGAGGGCGGCTCGCTGTGTTTTATCGGTTGTGTTTTTGGCGGCTGTGCGTTTTTCTGCCGATGCAGTTTTCAGTTCTTCTGCCCGCTGGGTGTCCAGTTCAACTTTACGTTCGGCAGCAGTTTGGGCATTGGCAATGGTATCGGCAGCTTTCAGCGCCTGCGCATATTTTTCGGCGGCGGCGGCGAGGTCTGTAGTGGTATTGGTTGATGTTTCTGTTACCGATGCTGCGGTGTCGGTTTCTGCTGTTTGTGTTTCAGTTCCGCCGTCAGCAACTTCGGCTGTTTGCTGCGACCCTGCACTTTGTTGTGTTGCCGCTGTAGTGGCTGCAGGTATTGATGTTCCGCCAAATTCTTCAACCTGTTTTTCGTACTTACGCACATCGGCAAGCAGTTCCTGCTTTGCGGTTGCATCAATCCGATCGGGTGTGTAGTTGGCATTGCGCGCCTGTGCGTTGGTCTGACTGGCTCCTGCCAATTGCTGATCGGCCAGGTTGCTTTCGTTGCGTAATCGCTGCGCCTTTTCTTCTGCTTTTTTGAGATCAGCTGTATTCAGTGCAATATCTTCATCAATACCTGCCGCCTGTTGTTCCAGACCTGCGCGCGCATCTTTGTCGCGTTCAGCTTTTGCATCAGCGCGGAGTTTATCGGCTTGTGCTTTTGCTTCGCTGATTTCGCTTTTCAGATCAGCTACCTGCTGTTCTACTTTTTCGGCTTCGGCACGTTTTGTATCGGCGGTGTTTTGGAGATTGCCGAGTGTTGCAGCTGCTTCGGAGCGCGACTCAGAAAGCAGTTCCAGCTGCTGCTGATCTTTTTCTAACTTCTCAATCTCACCGGGCTTTTTGGATTTTACTGCGGCATCTAGTTGCTTCGCATACTGCTGTGAGAGATCAGCTTCTTTCTGACTTGCTGCTGCATCGCGGTCTAAGGCATCAGCCTGGTTGTATGCGGCAACGGTTTGCAGGCGCAGTGCATCAGCTTCGCTTTGCAAACGGGCTGCTTCGGCTGTATTTCCTGCGGCTTTGGCCTGATCGGCTTCTGCTTGTTTCTCGCGGGTTTGCGTATTCAGTTCGGCAGCATACGAAAGCGCACGTTCGGCTTCAGCTTTGCTTTCGGCGGCTTCTGTTTTGGCTGTTGCCGCGTCTTCGTAAGCAATATTTACAAGCTGTTCGTTGGTTACCGCAGCAGGTTTACTGCCCTGCTCATTTCCGCCTGATGTTTGTGCAGTTGCTGCCGTTTGCGTTTCGTTGCCGGCATGCTGCGGATCTTTATTTCCGTCTTGCTGTGCTCCGAGGTCAACCACTTCGCGCGGCGCACTGGCGTTTACATCCAGCTTTGCTTTATCACGCAGGAAATCAGGCGAAAGTCCTGCTGTGTCGTCGTCAAAAAACGTCATCACATACAGTTCCTGCTTGCCGTTCATTTCTTTGTAACCTAATTCCTGCCGTACAGGCTTAATCTGATACTGCGGCGGAACCAGCACAAGTTCCTGCTGCGTTTCCATGCCGTTCTTCTCAACGGTAAATTCAAACTTACCGCCGTTGGGTAAATTCAGCAGGTAATCTCCTGTTTGCTCGTTGCTTTTAAAAATTCCCACCATTGCATCTGTTTCCAGATTTTTAACAATGATGCGCGCCGAACGGCTGGGCTGATCTTCCATCGGAATTACATTGCCTTTGATGAGGCAATAATCAACCGGCTTGCGTTCAATGTTTACGTGATAAACAGTCATTAACCCGTCGGGACTGCTGCGCGATGAGGCGAAATAGGCGCTTTTTTCCTCAAAATCGGTGATGTAAAGAATATCATCATCGGGAGTATTTATGGCGAAATCAAGGTTAACGGGCTTGAGCCAGGTATTGGTTTCTTCATTCAGTTCAGAACGGAAAATATCATACCCGCCCATGCTGCTGTGTCCTTTCGACGAAAAGTAAAGTACTTTACCGTTGGGGTGCAGAAAGGGATAATCTTCGTCGTATTCGGTGTTAATCGGATAACCAACATTTTGCGGTTTGCTCCAGCTTCCGTTGGGTAATTTTCTGACGATGTAAATATCTTTTCCGTTCTCTTCATTATCGCCATACGACGAGTAATAGAGTTCGTTTTTTTCTCCGGAGAGGAAAATGATGGAGGTTTCGTTGTTCTTTTTATCGAGAGCCGTTTTAAATTCATCGGGCTTTACCAGCAATGAGCCGCTGTAGCCGGAAAGATCGTAAGAGCGGAAAAAATCGGCACGGGGAAGTTCTTTTTTCTCTAAAACTTCAATATCGGTAATTGCCCGGAGGAGCTTTTTACCGGTTCTGCACATGGCAATCTGATTACTGACCTGAAGTTTTTCTGCTTTTTTTTCTCCGGCCAGTTCACTGTATTTGGTGTATGCTTTAATGGCATCATCAAACCGATAATTCAAATGATACGCTCTGCCGAGATAAAACCAAACATCTTTTTCGGTTTCCGGGTTTTTCGATGCGAATTCGAGATACTGAAGTGACTTCGTTTTATCGGCATTTCCGAAAAGCATACAAACCCCAAACCGGTAATTGTAGTTTGGATCTTTGGGATAATTGGAAAGTAATTGGGAGTAAAGCGGAAGTGCTGCAGGATAATCGCCTTTATCAAAAAGCACAGCCGCTTGCTTTTTGACCAAATCTTCCTGCGCTGCAAGCGGCTGAACTGCAAGGCATAAAAATGCAAGCAGCAAGATCGCTCGGAACGTGCGGAAAAAATACATAGGCATAAGGCCGCAAGCTGCGTTATGGTTCATCGAGGGTTCTGTAACGACAACTATCGTACCTTGTTAACAAAGTTAACGTTTTTCATGGTTTTAAGATGCCGCCCGAACTCAAATTCCATATAAACAGTAACTGTTATAACGAGCAACTGCCGACAAATGCCGGCAGTTGTTTATTGAAATGTATCATTTAGCAGAAAACTGTAAATCTCTACTGTGTTTGAGTTGCGGATGCTGATTTTTCGTTTCGCTTAATCAGTCGGATTTTTGATTCCTGACGGCGCAGCAAACGTTCAATGTTTTTCTGGTGGGTAATGAGGATAAGAATAGCCACCATTACTGAAAAAATAACCATTGAAGGAACAACTTCTCCGCCAAAAACAGTGATGATGAACAGCGGAAACGAAACACCGGCAGTAATAGAACCGAGCGAAACGTAGTTGAAAGCCAGAAAAACGAGCAGAAATACACCAGAAGCCATCAGGCAAGCCCAAGGGTGAACGGCAAGCACAACACCAAAAAGCGTTGCAATACCTTTTCCACCTCTGAAACCGGCAAATACCGGGAAAATGTGGCCAATTACGGCAGTTACGCCAAGCACGATTTCCAGATTCACAAAGGGCTGAGTGTTGACCGGGGCATCAGAAACCAGCCAGGCCATAGAAACAGCCAGCCAGCCCTTAAGCATATCAATCAGCAAAACCGGGATGCCGGCTTTTTTGCCAAGTATGCGAAACGTATTTGTAGCTCCGGCATTTCCGCTGCCGAACTCACGTACATCAATGCCATAAAACGCTTTGCCAATCCAAACTGCTGTGGGAATTGATCCGAGCAGGTAGGCAACAATAAGCGCCAAAATCGCAGCTGTTGTCATTCGTTATTAGTTTCCGCTACCTTCCGGCTCCGGAGCTTCGGCCTGTTCTTCTTCAGCCCGTTTCAGCTTTTTCATCAGCATGGAGCGGTCGTTGGAACTTCCCCCCCTGAACTGATAATTCCGCTGGCCCTTTTCGCCTTCTTTCTTGCGTTTATCGTCTTTCATTTCCTTGAGAGCGGTGTTGTACGCTTCGTTGGTTGAGTAAGCTGTCATTATACCTGCTGTGTAGGTAAATGTGTACCACTTTCCGCCGTCAAGTTCAAAATAAATTGTCAGCACATCTCCGCTTCGTTTTCGCTCCAGCATAAACGTGCCTGGTACAAATTTATTAATTTGTGTCTTACCGATACTACCCAAGCCAAGTTTTCCGCTCGAAATGTATGAACGGGTCTTCTGATTCCACGTCAACTGGAGATCGGTGAAGAAGAACGTAAATTTAAGTTCGTCGGGGAATTTCTTGTACTGGCCGTAGAGTTTGAGCTGTGTAACGTACTTATCGGCCTTTTCTTTGCCCACCATTTCGGTAAGTGCGCGCTCGAAGGTTGGACGAGCTACTTCGCACGGTGCCAGGCTGGTAGAGGCATTTACATCTTCAATCAGCTTATCAAGCAGCCCATCGTCGAAGTAAAAATCTACCGCGGCCACAACATCAAAGGTAGTTACCTGTGTTACAGTGTTGTGGGTCGAATTTCCGACCGGCATCAACATTACTTGTCCCAAATCGGCACCAAGGTTCATTTTACCTTCGCCGTAAACAAGACAGGTTTTTGTGCTGAAACTGATGTAATTGCCGGGCAGAGAGCGCTCTATGAGTTTTTCTTTGTTCGAGATGCGATACTCACGCGAGGCTTTGTCGAAATACAGGAATCCATCGGCGGTTACTACGTTTACGTCAGTTCTGAGTTTTTTGGGCGAGAGGAAAGCGCCGTAAACGTGCGTAGAATCGAGCGTACTCATGATACCAGCCATAATGGCGTCGCCTTTTTCATCGGTTGGCTCGGCCGGAACAGGTATGTAGATCTGTGAAGGATTTATTTCGCCTTTGAAACGCAACCGGCGTTTGCCAATAGCGCAATCATGCGTCAGCATTGTAGATCCCTCAAATGTCAGGAACTGATCGCTGGCGGTCAGAATAATTTTGCCGCTGTATGAATAAGCCGGACTCAACATAAACTTCGATGAGTCGGCAATCGTTCCTTCGGCATAAGTTTGTCCGGCTGTATCAGGCGCAATCCGGTCGAAATGAATAATCTGTTCCTTCTTCAGTTCATCAACATAAGCATAATCGCCAACTGCTTTGTAGCTCTTGCGTGAGAAGACCTCCACTTTACAGTTAAACAGCTTGTGGTAATTGGTCACCACGTTTGCCTCAATTTTGGCATTCTCCAGCGGACGCATGACTGCATTTTTCTCAATGGTTACATTACCGCTGTCAGGAATCAGACGGGCATCGGCCACAAGCACTTCTTTTACCTGCTTGGCATAAATAATATAGTTTTTGAGATCATACTTGGCTTTCGGAGCACGGAAACGAAGCGAATCCTGACGCGGGTGTACAGAAATGAACTCCGGCCCTTCAAGATCAATTTTATCGCCACCTGTTGTTTGCTTTCCTTGCTGCGCCCCGTTTAGTTCAATCTCAGATTTGTCCATGTACCATTTAAAATTGTCCATGAAACACATGTACTGATTTACCGGGAAATTAACCACAGACCCTTTGCCGTTGGCTTTAAAATCACCTTCACGCTTATCGAAATCAACATGCGCATTTACGTTGAGTGTAGAGAACGCAAGTCCGGCAATTTCAAATGCTTTAAGTCTGAAATCGGAAGTATCAGCATCAGCTACATGATGTTTGAGCACCATATTTTTCGAATCCATTTCAGCATTCGAGAAACTTAATGTTCCTTTTGCACGCAGGTCTTTAGGCGAAAGTGTAAGTGTCCCCCTTGCCCTTGCTTTCCCGCTGAACACATCAAACAGCGAATCTTTGCTGGTAATCTGCATATAATCTTTCTTCGGCATCCAGTGGATGTAGTCATTCACCGATTTCACTGCCGGATATTCTACTTTTCCGCTTCCCTTCTGCTCTTCTATCACAAACGACTGAGCCGTTCCGTTCATCGAATCGGGAAAGAAGATGAAGTCTTTCGAAATGCTGGTTGATGTAATATACTTGATTTCACCGTTGCCGCGAAGCCCGCGGTTACTCAGATTAATCGTGTTGGTAAACTTGGCTTTTCCGCCGTAGAGCGGATAACCACCCGGAGGCGCTTGTTTAATAAAGCCAAGTGAGTAATCGGGCATAACACCAATCGAATCGCGTACTTCGGGCAAAATACCTGCCGTTTGCAATACGCCTCCGAACTTTAAACCAACCGTACTGAAGTTATCCAAACTATCAATCGTAAACGGATCTATTTTGAAATAAAACTTGTCGCGGTTGTAAACTCCCCGCTGGATATTGGGCTTGTCGTAATAAACAAATGAAGGCTTTTCACTGGTAAAAATCGGATACTGTCCGTAGTCTTTTGATTTGATACCGGAACGATTTCCGGGATAATCAATTTTCAGCGTGCCGTTTAGGTTTTCAATTACACTTCGCAGTTTTTCTTGCTTAAATCCGCCCTTCGGATCACGCGGATCACGTTCTTTTCCGTCAACATAAATCCGCACCGAGTCAACGTTGTTAAGGTTGATCTGAAACATTTCATAATCAAACGTAAATAGACGCCCGTAGTAATCGAAACGGCCAGCCATTACTGAACCTTCAAAAGAAAAATTTCTGTTTTTCTTCAGAATAATCATGTCTTTATACGGAAACACAACCACGTTCTGCGAATCGCTGATGGCCACTTCTTTTACTCCGAAAATGGTCAGATCATAATTGAGAAGATTCATTTTCGCATTGGCGGCACCTGAAGCTACGTTCGACTGAAATTCAATGTTGTCGTAGTCGGCGCGACCTGCACGAGCGGCAATGTAGAAATCGGTTTTGTCTTTATAAATGATCTGATCGCGAACCGGATCGTAGAAAATGAACCCCTGATTGGAAAGCACCACGAGAAGCGGACGAAGATTTTCGGGCTGAATTTTCCAGTGGCTGGCCAGTTCGGGAGTTGTGAATACCCGCCGTCCGCCATTATCACGCACATAATTTCGGATGCGAATGAGCGGGTGAATACTTTCCATACCCTGCAAACGATCGTACTGATACTGGCGGTAATAATTATCAGACGGAAAAGTTGCCTGTGCTTGTGTACTTCCGGGCAATGTTCCAATCTGTATCTGTTGATCTTTGGTGTACCAGGTGATCAACTGAACATACATATCCACTTTATGAAACGAATTGTAGAACGGCGCCTGTGATCCGCCTTCCTCGCTGCGGTAAATCTCTACTTTGCTTGTGTCAACAAAATACTTGAACTCCACAAGCGGATGAAAAATTGAATCGTTGTCGAGCGAAAATTTTACCACAGCATTTGCAGCAGCAACACGTTCTTTGCTGAACGAAAAAGCCGTAGTAGAAACGGTAAGAAAGTTTTTCCCGTTCCGTTTAAAGTACAGCCGCGATGGATTTTCTTTAGATCCTGAACCAATAAATCGCGCACCCAACTGAGTAAAACCACCTTCAAAATCAACATTCGGATAAATAGATTTGATCTGGTAGCGACTGCTGTACGATTCAAATTTCGGGAATGCTGATTTTAACTCGGTTCCTTCCGGAACGGCCTTTTCGGTTAGCTTTCCCTGAAGTTGTCTGTCTTGAAAGTAAGTACGGTTAACAAAAGTAACAGTATCGGCTGTGTAACTTACCTGTTTTACTGCAATGGTATATTTGCTCAGGTCTGCGTAAACATCATTTTCATTCAGCCCTACCCTTTTCCAGTTTACACGGCCTCCTGTTCCAACCCATTTGCTGGTGCTTACGTAATAAACACCGGAAGTATTTGAGATAACTGTGCTATCGCCTTTTGCAAAACCAATCAGCGTTACGTTTGTAAACCGCATAACCGCCGAAGTATCACAATCAAACGACCAGGATCCTCCTGATACTTTCCACTCTGCAGTTGGTGAGCGATAGAATTTATTGTCGAGAAAAAGTCCTTCGCCGAGATTAATAAAATCACTGAACGGCTTATTCAGTCTTCCGGCTCCGATCTTGTTAAAGCAAGTTTGCCAGGCGTTAATCGTTGACTGCGGCACACTTTTATCGGCAAGCGCTTTGATTGTATTGAAATAGGAATAAAACTCCGGCTGTGGTCTGAATTTTTTCTTGATCATCAGATTAGAATTCTGATACATCATAGTTTTCATCTCGGGAGTTACTTTTCCCGAAAGCCAGTAGAGTTTATTAAACTCATCAATGTATTCGCGCCCAGCTTTGCCGTCGTAACTGTCGAAGAAATTTTTCATTTCCTCGATAAACTTAACCGGATCTTCGGTAAATGCTTTAGGCATTACCTGTTGTGCTTTTGCGGTGTTCACATTCACCAGCAAAGCCAAGAGAAAAAAGCAGATATAAGTAAAACGCATGTTCATTGTAGTTCAACTAACGTAATCAGATTCGGGTAAGTTCGAGCAAAGCCCATTCGTTTTTTGAAGTGCTTTGTGTTGCCGTAATTCCGTGCATTGCGGCGGCTTCAGTAAGTGCAGCGATATCGGATGTAAAGAAACCGCTCAGCAGTAAAATGCCGCCGGGTTTCAGTGCTTTACCAAATCCGGGCATTGCTTCGAGCAGCACATTTCTGTTGATGTTGGCGATAATCACCTCCCAGGTATTTTTTTCGAGGAAACTGATGTCGCCTTCATAAACGCTGATTTGTGCTCCGGGATTGTGTGCTGCATTTTCGCGGGCATTTTCAACCGCCGGAGCTTCAATATCAACCGCATCAACAGCGGCGGCACCGCGCAGCGAAGCCAGAATCCCCAGCACACCGGTGCCGCTTCCCAGATCAAGCACAGTTTTGCCTGAAAGCGGCATTGTTAATAACTTCTCCACCATCAGGTGCGTGGTGGGATGGTGCCCGGTGCCAAACGACATCTGCGGCTGAATCACAATATCCATTATGCCTTCGGGCGCAGGCGCATGAAACGGTGCGCGGATCTGGCAAACGCCGCCAATATCAACCGGCTGAAAATCAGCTTCCCAAACGGCATTCCAGTTTTGCGCCGGAATATGCTTTTCGGTCCAGCTTAACTTGCCGAGCGAAGCATCAAATTCGCGCAGCGGTGTCAGCGCGCTTTCCGAATAATCGCGCTGCGGTATGTAGGCCTGAAAGCCAAGAGCAGTATCTGCGAAGCTTTCAAAGCCAAGCTCACTCAGCTCCGCAATGAGCAGATCTGCCGCCGGATAACGCGGCTCAATGTGTATGTCGAGTTCGATGTAGTCCATAAATGTTCCGGAACTTCAATATTACGTGCAAAAGCCGTTCCGGGATATGCCAAAGCTGCGGCATTTATGAACAAAGACGGACAGAATGCCGCTCCGGTTACAATTTTCAACCTTCCGGATTTCCGGATTTTAACAAGTTTTGGTAACTGCGGATAAATTTTTCGGTGCTAAACTCATGTTCTGCAAACTGTTTAGCCGCCTTTTTCAGTTCACCGGCTTGCTGCGGCTGTTCTGAAATCTCCTGCAGTGTTTTAACAATTTCGTCAGCAACAGTTTCTTCCGAAGCTGATGAAAGCACAATGCTGTTGCCGGCTGCAAGCCGGTTCGGAATATCGCCAACCGGTGTTGCAATCACGACAAGGCCGTGCATCATGGCTTCCATGATTACCATCGGAAAACCTTCACGCGATGAGGTAAGCACAAGCACATCATTCGCTGCATAGTGTTCGGCTATTGCGGCTGCATCCGAAATTTCGCCCCTGAAATTCACAAATCCATATTCGGGTGATGTTTGTTTTGCCCCTACAACGGTAAACGTGAATTTACCGGGATGCAACGTCTGAAGTTTTGCTGCGGCCTGCAGAAAAAGAGGCAATCGCTTTTCGGCACTGTTGCGGCCAACAAATAATACGCCGATTGGATGACTGATTGGTTTGGCCGAAGATTCAACCTTCGTAACAGCGTTGGAAATCAGCACCAATTTTTTGCGTTCCGATTGCGGCATATTGTTGTGAAAACAAAATGTGCTGAACTCCTGCCGCGCTGCTTCCGACACAAAAACACGGGCCGTCAGTTTCGGCATGAAATTCAGGTAACGCAAATGTGCGAGATTGCCGCCGGGCTGATGTTTAAATGCATGTATCAAATCAATGCACTTCACGTTTTCGGGAAGCAGCGGAAGCATATCGTAAAAAAACGCTGCATTACTGCCGAAGAAAACAGGCTGTTCAGTTTGCGCAAACCACTGGCAAAGCTGCCTGCGCGCGCGGTTTCGTGTAAACGGATGATTGAGCAGCCCCGGAATGTTAAGTACCTGTGCATGTGGTTCAAACAGATGCAGAAATTTTTCATTCTCCGAAAAACCGGAGAAAATAACAATCGGTTTTTCGGCTGAAAAAACGCGCACAATATCGGCATGCACCTGTTCGGCTCCGCCTACGTGTGTGTAAGGAAAAACAAAAACTTTATTCCCGGTATAACGACTCAGGATATACTCCATGCGTCGGCGTTCAAAAGCCAGCTGCAAAGGCGACTCGGTAAAAATGCGTTTCAGATCGCGCAGCCAGCCGGACAGTTTGTTTTTGAGAATGTGCCGGGCTGTATTTCGCGTCATGCTGATTAAAACAGCCACTAAAATTTTACTGAACCGAAAACGCCGCAGTTGTCCGGCTGCAAATTTCCGTTTAATGCGCAGCAATCGTTTTTCGAGCGGCACAGCAGCTTTCAATTGCACAGTAATGCTGGCCGGATGAATGCGGTAATGCAGCAACACTTCTTCAATTTTTGCAATGCGTTTTCCGGTGGCCAGCAGTCGCAGCCAGAGGTCGTAATCTTCGGCACCTTTTTGCGCGGGGCTGTACAAAAATTGCCGCAGCGTTTCGGTGCGTATCATCACAGCCGGATGCGCAATGCAATTGGTTTGCGGCATCATTGCTTGTATGGCTGCTTCTGTGTTTGCGGCGCGGTCGGTACTCCACGAGCCGGTTACTTCGCCATCGGTATTGATGAAATCCACAAAAGCAGCAACGACATGGATGCCGGAGTTTTGTTCTAAAAATGCAACTTGTTTTTCGAGCCGCTGCGGTAAAGCCACATCATCGGCATCCATGCGGGCAATGTATTTTCCGCGTGCAAGTGCTGCTCCCCGGTTCAGCGTTTGAATCAATCCGAGGTTTCGTTCGTTGTGTACAAGACGAATACGCGGATCATTGAACTGTTCAATTATTTTTACACTTTCATCCGAAGAACCATCGTTGATGAGCAGCAACTCAAAATCGGTAAATGTTTGCGCCAGAATGCTTTCGATGGTTTGCGCAATAAACCCGGCTGCATTGTACACAGGCAGCAATACGGTAACCGTTGGTGTTGGTATTGCGCTGCTCATGAGGTTTTAGCGGCCAGTTGCTGATAGAGTTGAATGTATTGCTGTGTAATTTTAGCCCAGGTAAATTTCGCTTTCCACGCAGCATGACCGGTTTCGCCGGTTGTTTGCAGCTGCTGCTTATCAGCACTCAGTTTTTCGAGCAGGGTAATACTTTCTTCGAGTTGAATATCTACCCAGCCATTTGTTCGGCGTGTGCAGGGCAATAACCAACCGGCATTGCTCCACGAAATAATCTCTTCGGTATTGCCGGCTGCCGAGGCCAGAAATGGTGTTGATGCCGCCATGCTTTCAAACAGTACAATGGGCGAGCATTCTACATTGCTCGGAAACAGAAACAAATCCGCTTCACGAAATGCAGCAACAGTTTCGGCTCGGCTGAGTTCGGTAATGATAACACGTTTGCGTTTGAGCAGCCGGAGCAAATTGAGTTTTAAAAAGCGCGGATGCCGAAGCAATTGTGTGTTGAGGTAACGATTTTTATCGCCCGCCAGCAGCAATACTGCATTTTTCAGATTTGAACGCAAAAAGAGTTCGAGGGCTTCGCGCTGGCCTTTGATTCCGGTATATGAACCCACATGCAGCAGCAGCAAAGTATCGTCAGGTATTCCGAATTTCCTGCGGATGTTGACTGCCGGTGTTGCTTCAAATTCTTCTTCGGCAGCACCATTCGGAATCAGTTGTATGCCTTTTGCTCCGTGCTCGCGGGCAAAGTTGATGTCGGCATAATTATCAGACAAAAACACATTGGCATCAAAGTTTTGGATGCGTGTTTTCATCTGCTCAAAATAGTTTTTGTAAGCAGGGTTATAAAAATGTGAAAAGCCGGTAGGTACAAAAACTTTTTTGCTGTTGATACTGCTCAGTTCATCGGCAACACTGTCGAACGCCCATTGCTGCGCGGCAAAAAATACGATCACATCAAAATTGCCTTCGCGCAGTTGCCGGAGATAGGCGACAGTATCACCTTTAATTCCTTCAACTTCATTGCCTGAAATACTGAAGCAATTGATGTTTACTCCGTTCATTACATTGGTTTCCCGCTGCGGGTGCGTTGAAGTAAAAACAGTGACCTGATGTCCGGCAGCAACCATACGTTCTGAGAGCTGCCGCACCACTTCGGGCATTCCGCCTTTGGCGGGTGCATAACTTTCAACGCAATGGGCTATGTTTAAAACCGCAGCCATGAGTCAGGAATTACATCAGTATCGGCAGCCGAAGGCTCGGCAAACCATTGTTTCGGGGCAATGACTATTTTTTCTTCCGAAGCATTGAGCCATGCGCCCCACCAACTGAAACTGCTGTTGGCAATAATATGATGATGGCAGTTTCGCATCAGGAATAAATCCCAATATGCAGCCGCGCCAAGATTATGTGAAATATACGTTGCTGCATAAGGCAAACGGATATTTTCTTTCACCCATTGCGGATCATCAGAGAAAATAAAAAATTGCTCTGCTCCTGTTTTTTCGGCAATGTATTTTGCAGCACGTTCATAATAGTCGATGCTGCAAATACCGTGAAATTTATTGGCATCCGCATTGGTCACATAGTCGGTGCGGCGAACGTGTAAACTTACTGCCGGTGCTGCTTTTATTTTTTGCAACAGTTCGGCATTCAGCCCTTCGGGCTGCTGCACAGGAATAAAATCATGCCCGCGAAGTTCAGCAGCTACCGATAAAAAATACGTTTCGCATTGCCAGAAACCTTCGAGGTAAACAGGTGCTTTGAGTTGCTCTACTGCCGGATCATAACGATGCGACTTTTCGGCAAAACGTTTATCGGGAAACAAGGCCGGAGCATAGTGCCGGAAACGGCGGTAAAGAGCATTATCGGCAGCACGGCGATGTTTTGTAACCAATGAAGCCTCTGCAATTTTCGCTGTGATGTGATAAGCGTCCAGCTCAAAATCACGCATCGTATGCGTAAGGTGCGCCGAGCGATCATCGAGAAACAAACGATCAAGCAGCAGCGGTACACCGAGCCGTTTGCTCACTGCTTTTCCGGCTGCATACTGGAACATTTGATTGCCCAGACCACCCATTAAACGCACAATTACGTAGCTCATCAGACGTGGTTATTTATCAGCGAACAGAAAAACTTTCCCAGAATTTTCCATTCGCACGCAATGCTTTTTTGTAGGTGCTTTTGATCAGCTTACGTGACTCACCGCTGCTGTTGGCTGATTTGCACCAATTCCATGCATCGGCAAAAACGCGGTTGCGCTGTTCGGCTACGCTTACATCGTTGGCGCGGACCGACTGTGCAGGTTCATCGTTGTAATCGACCAGCGGTGTTTTTACGTAAGCAAAATCAGTTTGCGCAGCTACGCGAATCCAAAGCGCATAATCTTCTATGGCGCGTAGTTCAGCCACTTCCGGAAAACCTTTTGCTGCATTAAAACACGAACTGTGCACAAGCGCCGAACTGCAGATTACGAAGTTGGTATTAACCAGTTCGGCCAATGCAATGCGGTTTTTCGGATACTGCAAATAAGCAGCTGTTCTGCCTTTTTCCGGCTGCACCCGCCATGCATTTGTAGCAACTGCTTTTGTATTTAGTTCCGTTGCAAGACGGAGTTGCAATTCAATTTTTTCGGGCAGCCATTTATCGTCGGAATCGAGAAAGGCCAGCCACTCGCCTTTTGCAGCGGCAATACCTCTGTTGCGCGGCACAGCCGGACGACCAGCACGCGGACCATCTATCCAGCGAATGCGGTCGTTGTTGAATGCCGTAATTACTTCGCGTGAATTATCGTCGGAACCATCATCGCACACCAGAATTTCTAGCACCGGGTGTGTTTGCGCAAGCACACTCTGCACCGCTTCGGCAAGCTGCTGTGCACGGTTCCAGGTGGGAATGATTACGCTTACTGTTGGTTTCATTGTTCAGACAGCTCAGGAAATTGGGTGAATATCCATTCTGCACTGATTTAAAATCAACCCGCTTTTGTAATTGATGATGCGTTCATCGAGCTTATCCTGTGCGGCATCAGACACTTCAAAACTTACCGTATTATCAACGTAATGAAAGGTTCGCTCCTGTTCCGATAGTCCGATGATGATTTTGTACATGCCCGGTGCCAGATAAATATCATCAACATGCACCAGTACTTCGTAAACACCGGGTTTTACAGCCTGAGGCTTGCTCCACACGGTTCTTACGGGCAATTCCATAAGTGTTGATATACCAAAACCGGCTACAAAGTGTTCCAGCGGTTTGTCGATGCGAACTGTAAGTCTCACCTGCCAGTTGCCCAGCACCGGAATTTCGGCAGCGGGTTGGTTATCGGGCGTTTCTATCTGAACCCGGGTTAAAGCTCCGGGCGCATTGGGTTCGGCAGGTGTATCAATGTGGTAATCGGACTGATCAACAGCTTGCTGATCGAGGTATTGCCGGATTACACTATCAATAGGCCCGTCGGTAATGAGTTTTCCTTTGTGCAGCAGAATGCCGGTGTTGCAGAGTTTCTGCACGGCTTCCATGTTGTGGCTTACGAAAAGTACGGTGCGGCCTTCGCCGGCTACTTCGCGCATGCGTCCGATGCACTTTTTCTGGAATGCAGCATCGCCAACGGCAAGCACTTCATCCACAATCAGAATTTCGGGTTCGAGATGTGCTGCAACGGCAAATGCTAACCGCACATACATTCCGCTTGAATAACGTTTTACCGGTGTATCGAGGAATTTTTCTACTTCGGCAAAAGCTACAATTTCGTCGAATTTTGCCGTGATCTCGGCTTTGCTCATGCCAAGAATGGAGCCGTTCAGGTAAATGTTTTCGCGCCCGGAAAGTTCGGGATGAAAGCCTGTTCCTACTTCAAGCAAACTGGCTAACCGGCCTTCGAGTGTAATGCGGCCGCGGGTTGGTGAAACAATGCGGCTGAGGACTTTAAGCAGTGTAGATTTTCCGGCACCATTACGGCCGATAATTCCTACACGGTCGCCGGCCTGAATTGAAAAGTTTATATCATCAAGCGCGAGGAAGGTGGTTTTCTCTGCTGCCGCACTTCCGCGTCCGATCATGCGTTTGGCTTTATCGGCAAGCACATCGCGCAGGGCGGTGTAGTTGCGCGCCTGCTGCTGCCGGAGCACATATTGTTTGCTGAGGTGTTCGACCTGAATGGCGGTGTTGCTCATGGCTTAAATCACATCAGCAAAATTGCGTTCAACTTTTCGGAAATACCAGATTCCTGAAATCAGCAGCAGCGCGGTAACCCCGCATGAAATCAGCAGTCCGTTCCAGTTTACCTGAAATGCTTCGCCAAACAAACTCCAGCGGAATCCGTCGATAACGGCTACCATCGGGTTGAGCGAATACAGCCATTTCAGAACTTCCGGAATTTTATCGCTGCTGTACACATCAGCACTGCTGAACGCAATTGGCGAAACAAACAGTCCGAGCTGCACAATAAACGGCACCACGTAACGAAAATCACGATACTTTACATTGAGTGCCGAAAGCAGCAATCCGCCGCCGGTTGCACTGAGCAGCGCGAGCAGCAGAAATGCAGGTAAAGCAAAAATTTCGGGGCCGGGCATTGCGCCGTAATAGAACATCAGTGCGATGAGAATTACAAATGCAATCAGAAAATCAACCAAACAAACAATGATACTGCTGAGCGGCACAATGAGGCGCGGGAAATACACTTTGGTGACCAAGTTGGAGTTGGCAATAAGTGAATTACTGGCTTCGCTGAGGGCAGATGAAAACAGTGTCCATGGCAGAGTTGCGGCAGTAACAAGCAATACGCGCGGGGTGATTCCGGTATCGGTATCAAACATGGCACCGAAGAACGTGAACACACCAATGGTAAGCAGCGGGCGAATGACAGCCCATGCAATACCGATTACAGTTTGCTTGTAGCGCACGAGTAAATCGCGCCAGGCGAGAAAACGGAAAAGCCCCCGGTAATTCCAGAGGTCTTTCCAATAGCCTGAGCCGTTTCCGGTGGCTTCTATTATTGTTCGCTGCTTACTGCTCATGCAGTGGTTGGCTTATTTCGCAT